>JAPLBU010000123.1:1821-28310 GCA_026392575.1 Actinomycetota bacterium
ACGTCACGGTTACCGAGCTCCAGACCGGTGTTGCCGACAAGGTCATCGTCCTCGACCCCGGTGACACCATCGATCCCGATCTCTGTCACGCGATCGCCGTGCGGGTCGAGGGTCGACTCGCTGCTCTGGGCACGCAGGTCCTGCTGACGCGTCCGGCTCAGCGGGATCCTTCCGGCCCGCGTGGGGATGACCTGTCTCGCGCGCAGTTCGCCAACGACATCGGCGCCGACCTCGTGCTGTCACTGCACGTTGACCGGGTGGCGAGCAGCCGACCCAACGGACTGGTCACCTTCTACTTCGGTGATCCGCGTGGTGGGGCGCACTCGGCGAGCGGGCGCCTGCTTGCTGAGCGGGTGCAGGCTGAACTGCATGCCCGCACCGATCTACTGGACTGCCAGACGCATCCGCGTACGTGGGATCTGCTGCGCATGACACGCATGCCCGCTGTACGAGTCGAACTGGGCTACCTATCCAACGACGGTGACGCCCGCCGGCTGACGAGTGCGGCTTTCCAGGACGTCGTGGCCGAGGGCCTCGCCGCCGCCGTCACGGGTTTCTGCGCGCCGCGCTAACGCGATTCCGGGCGAGGCAGCACGAGTCGGATCAGGAACCCGATCAGTACTCCTAGGCCGACCAGCCCAATGAGACCCACTGCACGCCGCATGTTCGCGCTCCTCTCCGTGCCTCTACTCTAGGCGCGTCGGCACGCGTGGTGCCCATGATGCAAGGACAGTGAGGTGAGCATGGGCGGTTCACGCCTCGATCCCTGGGTGGACTCCTATGCCAGTCGCGCGAAGGCGATGCGGGCCTCGGAGATCCGGGCCCTCTTCGCGGTCGCATCACGCCCCGAAGTCGTCTCCCTCGCGGGCGGCATGCCGTACGTCCAGGCCCTCCCGGTCGAGATGATGGCCGACACCGCCCGCCGGGTGCTCTACGAGCGTGGATCCCAGGCACTGCAGTACGGCTCGGGTCAGGGCGATGTCACGCTGCGCGAGCAGATTCTCGACGTCATCGGCGAGGTCGGCGTCATCGCTCACCCCGACGACATCGTCGTCACCACCGGCTCGCAGATGGCCCTGGACCTCGTGACCCGGGTGTTCTGCGATCCGGGCGATGTCGTTCTGGTCGAAGCACCCTCGTATGTCGGTGCCCTCGGGGTCTTCCGTGCTTACGAGTGCGATGTCATCCATGTCGCGATGGACGCCGAGGGTCTGGTGCCGAGCGCACTCTCAGATGCCATCACGGCAACTCGCGCTGTTGGCAAGAAGGTCAAGCTGATCTACACGATCCCCAGTTTCCACAATCCCGCCGGTGTCACTCAGGGGCCGGCACGTCGTGCCGAGATCCTCGCCATCGCCCAGAGCGCCGGGATCGCGATCCTCGAGGACGACCCGTACGGCCTGCTCGGCTTCGAGGGTGAGCCGCCGCGCGCCATCCGCGCCGACGACTCCGATGGTGTCATCTACCTGGGCTCCTTCTCCAAGACCATCGCCTCCGGCCTGCGAGTCGGGTGGGCGGTCGCTCCGCACGGTGTCCGTGAGAAGTTGGTGCTGGCCAACGAGTCTGCGGTGCTGTGTCCCTCGAACTACACGCAGTTGACCATCTCTGAGTACCTCGCCACCCAGCCATGGCGCGAGCAGATCAAGACCTTCCAGGAGGTCTACCGCGAACGTCGTGATGCCCTGCTCGAGTCACTCCAGGCGATGATGCCCGAGGGCACCACCTGGACCATTCCGGCGGGCGGCTTCTACTCGTGGCTCACCCTGCCGCACGGACTCGATGCCACCGCGATGCTCCCCCGCGCCGTGGCGAATCTCGTCGCCTACGTGCCGGGCACGGGGTTCTACGTTGATGGCCAGGGCCGACAGAACATGCGGCTGTCCTACTGCTACCCCGAGCCCGATCGCATCCGCGAGGGTGTGCGCCGGCTGGCCGCTGTCATCGAGAGTGAGCTGGAGGTCGTGCAGACCTTTGGTACGACACATGCACCCCCCGACTACACAGGCTCATCCGTTCCCTCCCCACACCTCGAGTAGGAGTACTCATGCACGTGCTCGTACTGTCCGGTGGCCTGTCCGCGGAGCGTGACGTGTCGCTGCGCTCGGGCCGACGTGTCGCTGAGTCCTTGCGGAGCGAACGGCCGGACTGGGAGATCGACGAGCACGACGTCGATGGTGCGCTCCTCGACCGGCTTCGCGACCATCGGCCCGACTGCATCGTGCCGCTCCTCCACGGCGCCGCTGGTGAAGACGGTGCGCTCCGAGATGTGTTGGAGTCATTGGGGATTCCATATGTCGGGTCAAGTGCGGCAGCGAGCCGCCTGGCGTTCGACAAACCCATCGCCAAGCAGTTGGCGCAGAGTGAGGGTGTTCTGACACCAGAGTGCGTGGCCATGCCGCAGTCGACCTTCCGCGAACTCGGCGCTGCAGCCGTTCTTGATGCTGTCGTCGAGCGACTGGGACTCCCCCTCGTGGTCAAGCCCACCAAGGGCGGCTCCTCGCTGGGCACCTCCATCGTCCATCGCGCGGCCGACCTGCCCGCCGCGATGGTTGGCGCCTTCGCCTACGGCGACGTCGTGATGATGGAGCAGTACATCTCCGGTGTGGAGGTGACCGTCGGCGTCTTCGACCGCGACGGGGATGTGCTGGCGTTGTCGGTTGTCGAGATCGTGCCGCCCGGTGAGCTCTACGACTACGCCGCTCGGTACACCGCTGGCACGACGGAGTTCTTCTGCCCCGCACGGTTGAGTGACGAGCAAGCGGTTCTCGCGCAGGCGCAGGCCCTGAATATGCACCTGCTGCTCGGACTGCGCGACTGGTCACGCACCGACATGATCATCGATTCCGAAGGTCAGCCGTGGTTCCTCGAGGTGAACGTGGCCCCCGGGATGACGGAGACATCACTGTTCCCGCAGGCCCTGGCCGCCGCGGAGGTCTCGGTGGGCGCGCTGATTGCCGAGCTCGTCGAAGTGGCCGTCGAGCGCGCATAGTCGCCTAGCCGGGTCGAACCGATCAGCCGCGGGCGATCAGGTCGGCAATCCTGCGGAGATCATCGATATCCGCACAGTCGACGATGAGACGGCCCCGAGAAGTCCGCGTGGCGAATCCATCGGCATTCACTCGCGTGTCGAGAGCATCCGCAGCGCGGCTGGTGAACTCGGTGACCGCATCAGCGACATCGGCATCACGTGGCAGCGATACGCGGGACCGCGGTGAGGACTTGCGGCGGCGGCCATCCGCGTCGCCGACGATGATGATCTCCTCGACCGAGCGGACGCTGAGCCCCTCGGCCACGATGCGCACGGCCAGCGCCTCCATCGCGGCAGGATCATCGAGTGACAGCAGCGCGCGGGCATGTCCGGCACTCAGCACACCGGCGGCGACGCGGCGCTGCACATCGGGGGGCAGTTTCAGCAGCCGCAGGGTGTTCGACACCTGCGGTCGGGAGCGACCGATTCGCCGGGCCAGCTCGTCCTGTGTGCAGCCGAAATCGGAGAGCAGCTGCTGGTAGGCGGCGGCCTCCTCCAGCGGGTTCAGATCGGCCCGATGAAGGTTCTCCAGCAGGGCGTCGCGCAGCATCGCGTCATCATCGGTATCGCGGATGATCGCCGGGATGGCCGTGATGCCGGCTTCCTTGGACGCCCGCAGTCGGCGCTCACCCGCGATGAGTTCGTAGGTATCCGGCCCACTGCGGCGCACAACGATCGGCTGCAGGAGTCCGATCTCGCGGATCGAGAACACCAACTCCGCGAGCGCGTCCTCATCGAAGATCGTGCGCGGCTGACGCGCATTGGGCTGCACCTGGTCGATGGGCAGCTCGGCGTAGGTCACACCCATGGGCTCGGCCGGCGCGGCGGTTTCCGATCCGGTGCCAGCCTGGGTGTCGAGCGTGACCGAGCTCGCACTGGACGAGGGGATGAGCGCACCCAGACCCTTGCCCAAACCTCGCTTGGGGGCCGCTGCCATGACACTCCTTCGGGGGAAAACTATTGTGAATTGTCGTTTATATGGCTATATGTCTGTGGATAACCCTGTTGATATTCCGCTGGGTGCCATCTCCACGACCTGGGCAGCCGCCTCCCGATACGCGAGCGCACCGGAGGAGGTCGGGTCGTAGGTCACCACGGTCTGGCCGTAGGACGGTGCCTCGGAAACCCGCACGGATCGTGGGATGACGGTTGCCAGCACCTGCGCCCCGAAGTGGGTGCGCACCTCGTCGGCGACCTGAGAGGCCAGCCGGGTTCGGCCGTCGTACATGGTCAGCAGGATCGCGCTCACTGCAAGATCGGGATTGAGGTGGGTTCGCACCATGTCGACCGTCCGCAGGAGTTGTGACAGACCCTCCAGCGCGTAGTACTCGCACTGGATGGGCAGCAGGACCTCCCGGGCTGCCACCAAGCCGTTGAGGGTGAGTAGGCCCAGACTCGGCGGGCAGTCAAGGAAGACGTAGTCGAAGTCCTGCCCGGCCAGCAGGGTGTCGATGGCTCGCCGGAGGCGGTACTCCCTGGCCACCTGGGCCACGAGTTCGATCTCCGCGCCCGCCAGATCGATAGTCGCCGGGGCGGCCCAGAGGCCCGGGATGTCAGGGCACTCCGCGATCACGTCCGCAAGGGTCAGTTCACCGCTCAGCACCTCGTAGACACTCGGCGTGCCCTCGTGGTGGGCGACCCCAAGTGCAGTTGAGGCATTGCCTTGCGGGTCCATGTCGATGACCAAGACCCGGTGACCAGCCTGCGCGATCGCCGCGGCGATGTTCACTGTGCTGGTTGTCTTGCCGACGCCACCCTTCTGGTTGGCGACGGTGATGATGCGGGTCACGCCTGCTCGTCCGCTGCGGTCGGCCAGCCCAGCCCCGCGGGGCTTGCGGTAGCTGATGTTTCCCGTGAAACATCGGCCAGTCCGAAGGACGGCCACCCGAGGCCGGCTGGCTGCGGGCCAGACACTGTCCCGTTCGGTGCTTCGGAAGGGGTGGTCACGGGGTCATTGTGCCGCACGCCGGACACCCGTGATGACGGTAGTGCCGGGATCAACGATGCCGGCGCCAACGACCCGGACCGCCAGCGCGGTCAGTCCGGCGGCGTTGGCCACGTCCTTGGCGTCCCGAAGTTCCTGCTCGGCGCTGCTGCCCTTCAATGCCACCAGGCTTCCGCCCACCGCGAGCAGGGGCACGGTCCACCCGATCAGCCGGTCCAAGGGGGCTACCGCCCGAGCGGTGACCACGTCGAAGGGGGTGAAGTCCGCCTGGCCGGTGATCTCCTCCGCACGCCCACGCCACACCTGAGCCCGCTCGGTGAGACCGAGTTCGGCGATCGCTTCGACGAGGAAGGTGCTGCGTCGCAGGAGGGGCTCGATCATGACGACCTGGAGGTCCGGCCGACAGATGGCCCAGACCAGCCCGGGCAGGCCGGCACCTGAACCGACATCGCCGACCCGGGCGCCCACGGGGATCAGCCCTTCCGCCGGGTCAGCCACCACTGCGCAGTTGAGGATATGTCGTTCCCATAGACGCGGTACTTCACGGGGGCCGATCAGGCCACGGGTGACCCCGACATCGGCCAGCAGCTCGGTGAAGGCGGATAGCGCCCCCACGTGATCGGCCAGCCAGGCCGGCAGGGGAGGCGGCGGTCCGGCCGTTTCACGGGAAACCATCGGATCCGCCGGGAGGATCAGGCGTTCCGGATGACCACGCGGCGCGCGGGCTCGTCGCCCTCGGACTCGCTCACCAGCTCCGAATCGGCCACGACATCGTGCACGACCTTGCGCTCGAACGGGGTCATCGGATCCAGACGCACGGGAGCCCCGGTGCGCTTGGCCTCCTCGATGGCGCCCTGGGCGACCGTCACCAACTCGGCCCGGCGCGCCGCACGATGGCCGGCCACGTCCAGCATCAGCCGGGACCGTTCGCCGGTCTCGCGGGTGGCGGCCAATCGGGTCAGCTCCTGGAGTGCGTCCAGGACCCGACCACCGTCACCGACGAGATGGGCAAGCTCGCCCGGCGAAGCTTCGAGGACCGAGACCATGGCCCGGTTGCCCTCGATGTCGATGTCGATGTCCCCGTCGAGGTCGGCGATGTCGAGTAGGCCCTCGAGGTAGTCGGCCCCAGCGTCGCCTTCCTTCTTGAGTAGCTCGGCACCCTTGAGGTGCTTCGGCTCGGCAGCGACCTCGAGCTCGTCGATTGCCTCGGTCACGTCGGTTGCTTCAGTCATGAGTTTCTCCACGCGGTAGTGCTGACAGGTAGATGGGGCGCCAGGTGGCGCGCTTACTTCTTCTTCCGCTGGCTGCGCGAGGTCTTCTTCGGCTGCTGACGGGATGATTCCGACGCAGTGTCGGAATCATCGGGAATGGACTCGATTGCGGGCCCCACTTGAGCGGCCTGCTTCGCGGCCTTTCGAGCCTCTTTGGCTGCATGGGCCGGGGTGCCGGGCTGTGGATTGTTCCGAATGACCCAGAACTGCTGGCCCATCGACCACAGGTTGGTGGTGAACCAGTAGATCAGCACACCGATCGGGAAGTTGATGCCGGACACCGCGAAGATCAACGGGAACACGTACAGCAGGATCTTCTGCTGCTTGACCATCGGGTTGTCGGGTGCACTGTTCTTGACGATCAACTGGCGCTGGGTGATGAAGGACGTCGCCGTCATCAGCAGGATCATGACCAGGGCGAGGATCCGCGTGTTCATCGGATTCGGCGTCACATCCGCGTGCATGAACGTCGCGTACAGCGGCACCCCGAAGATCTCCGCATCATGCGCCTGTGGCAGCAGCGGTGCGTACTGCTCCCACTGGAACACACCCTGCGCGGTGTAGGTGCCGTTGGCAACAGCCTCTGCGTTCCACTGAGCGATGCTCTGCAGAACCCCGAAGAGGGAGAAAAAGATAGGCGCCTGAAGGAGAATTGGCAGACACGAGGCGAGCGGATTCGTACCGGTCTCCCGGTACAGCTTCATCATTTCCTGCGACTGCTTGTCCTTGTCGCCGGCGTACTTCTTCTGGATCTCCTTCATCTGCGGCTGGATTAGCTGCAGATTGCGCTGGCTCTTGATCTGCTTGACGAACAGCGGGATCAGCGCAATACGGATCACGATCACGAGTCCGACGATCGAGAACGCCCAGGTCCAGCCGCTCGACGGGCTCATTCCCAGGACGTTGGTGAGCAGGCTGTGGAACTGGACCAGGATCCAGCTCACGCCGATCTTCAACCAGTCGAGAATGAACATGGTGTGAGTCGAGCCTTCCCTAGACGTTCGAGTCCGCGGCGCCGCGAGCCCTCATCGTTCCATGCCGTGGTTCGCCGTTCGGCAGCACGTCCGGTAACCAGTGTCCGCGGACCGGTACCGGGTCGACCCCGCCCTTGTTCCACGGGTTGCATCGCACCACCCGCCAGGTGCCCAGCATGAACCCCTTTACCGGCCCATGAGTCTGGATTGCCTCCACCGCGTAGGCCGAGCAACTCGGGTGCAGCCGGCAACTCGGTGGCGTCAGAGGGGAGATCAGCCGCTGGTAGAACCGGATGGGCAGAATCAGTGCCCACGTGAGCAGCCAGCCGAATGAATGGTCCCAGCCCCAGCCGATGGCGCTCCACAGCCGCCGGAGGATGCCGGACCCCCGACTCACGCCGACCCACCAGCACGGTGCGCCTTCTCGGCTGCCGCAGCTACCGCCGCGCAGACATCCCGCGACAGGCTCGGGTCGGTATCGGCCCCTGGCAGTGCCCGTATGACGACGAGGGTGCCCTCGGCTAGCTCAGCGATTTCCCCTGCAATTGCAGCCCGAATCCGGCGCGCCGCTCGGTGACGCTGCACCGACCCGCCCACGGTCTTGCCGACAATCAGCCCAACACGAGGTGGGCCACTGGTGGCCAGGGGGGATACGTAGACAACCGCACAGCCCCGGGTAGCCCGGGACCCGTGTCGGGTGGTCTCTCGGAAATCAGCCGCGGTCCGAAGCCGGTTGGCGGCGGGGAGCATGACGGCTCAGGCGGACAGACGCACGCGGCCCTTGGCCCGGCGGGCGGCGAGGATGCCGCGGCCGGCGCGCGTACGCATGCGGAGCCGGAAGCCGTGCGTCTTCGCCCGACGACGGGTGTTGGGCTGGAAGGTGCGCTTCATGGTCAGGCTCCTGGACGCGTGCGAACGGGGAAGTCGAATCCGGCGAGTGGATGGCATCCACGGCAGGACGGCCCAGCCTACGGAACAGGACGGAGCACGGTCAAACCAGCCCCCTGATCGGCACTTGTCCTTCGCCGTGCATTCTGGCTATCGTCACCGGACCTGCTCCACATCTGTGGATAAGATTGTGGATACCTAGCCGAAAACGGGGGATGACGTGGATGCGACCGGCGACCTCACCGAAGTGTGGGCGACCGCGATCGCCAGTCTGGCCGATGGCAGCCTGACCCCCCAGCAGCGCGCCTTCGTGAACCTCACCCGTCCCATGGGCCTGGTCGAGGACACCGCCCTGATCGCCGCACCCAATGAGTTCACCAAGGACGTCCTGGAGACCCGCCTGCGCCCCATGGTCGTGGAGGCGCTGTCGGCGACCCTGGGCCGGGAGATCCGGCTCGCCGTCACGGTCGATCCCTCGATCGATCCGACCCTCGACGAGACCACCGATGAAGTCGCCGACGCCACCTACGCCGACGCCGTCGAGGCAGTCGCGATCTCGACGGATCGGCGCGACGACACCGCTCGTCCCGGTACCGGTTCGCCGGGCACCCGCAGCGAGGATGGCCGGCTCAACGACAAGTACACCTTCGAGACCTTCGTCATCGGGTCCAGCAACCGCTTTGCCCACGCTGCGGCCGTCGCTGTCGCCGAGCAGCCGGCGCGCGCGTACAACCCGCTGTTCATCTACGGCGGCTCCGGCCTGGGCAAGACCCACCTGCTGCATGCCATTGGCCACTACACGCGCACCCTCTACAAGGGCACGCGTGTTCGGTACGTCAGCTCCGAGGAGTTCACGAACGAGTTCATCAACTCGATCCGTGACGACAAGGCTGCGAGCTTCCAGCGCCGCTACCGCGATGTCGACGTCCTGCTCGTCGATGACATCCAGTTCCTGAGCGGAAAAGTCCAGACGCAGGAAGAGTTTTTTCACACGTTCAATACTTTGCACAATGCCAATAAGCAGATAGTCGTGACGTCTGATCTCCCCCCGAAGCAGCTTCCGGACTTCGAGGATCGCATGCGCTCCAGATTCGAGTGGGGTCTGATCACCGACGTTCAGCCGCCCGACCTCGAGACCCGGATCGCCATCCTCCGTAAGAAGACGATCCAGGAACGCCTCGTCGCTCCCCCCGAGGTGCTCGAGTACATCGCGTCGAAGATCTCGAGCAACATCCGTGAACTTGAGGGTGCGCTCATCCGCGTCACCGCCTTCGCCTCCCTCAACCGGCAGCCGGTCGACCTGGCGATCACCGAGGTCGTCCTCAAGGACCTGTTGCCATCCGACATCGGTCCGGAGATCACTGCAGCTCAGATCATGGCCGCCACCGCCCAGTACTTCGGGGTCACGATCGACGATCTGTGTGGCTCCAGTCGCTCTCGGGTACTCGTCACCGCCCGGCAGATCGCGATGTACCTCTGCCGTGAACTGACCGACCTCTCCCTACCCAAGATCGGTCAGGCCTTCGGCGGCCGCGACCACACCACGGTCATGCATGCCGACCGCAAGATCCGGCAGTTGATGGCCGAGCGACGCAGCCTGTTCAACCAGGTAACGGACCTCACCAGCCGGATCAAGTCACAGCCACGCCCCATGTGACCCAATCAACACATTGGTCACTCTGAGTACATTTATCCCCATGCTGTCCCCAGATGTGGATACAGCAGTGCGGGGCGGTGATGGTGGAACCCTCAACTATCTATCCCCATTACGTGGACATCCTGTGGATAACCTGATTATCCCGCCCCTCTGCACCCACGATGCTGGGGATAACTTTCTGAAATCGGTGTCCAACCGCCATGGTGCCTCGCGGTCGTCCACCGCTGTCCACAGGTCGACCCGGTTCTGTCCCCAAGGTGTGATTCCCTCGCCACGCGTGCCGATCAGCCGAAATACTGGTTATCCACCTGATCCACAGCCCCTATTACTACTACTACCTATCTCTATGAAGATTGATCACGAATAACAATCAGGGGGCCTGCGGTGGACAACTGCCCTGCCCCCCACTGCACCAAGGGCCGGGTTTCCTGTAAGACTGTCGCCTCATCACGGAAGTGGAGAACAAGGTGAAGCTTCGCGTCGAGCGCGATGTGCTCGCGGATTCAGTGGCCTGGGCTGCTCGTACCCTGCCCTCACGTCCTTCGCTCCCCGTGCTGGCCGGTTTGGTCCTCACGGCCACCGAGGGTGGTCTGACGCTGAGCAGTTTCGACTATGAGGTATCCGGCCGCGTTGAGATCTCCGCCGATGTCACGACGGAGGGAACGTCGCTGGTATCCGGGCGTCTCCTGGCCGACATCGCCCGCTCCCTCCCGCCCGCACCCGTGACGATCGAGAGCGCGGGAACGCGCATCTCCATCACGTGTGGACGCTCCACGTTCACGCTGCCAACCCTCCCCGGTGAGGACTATCCGCAGCTTCCCGATATGCCGACCGCATCGGGAACCATCAGCGGGTCAGCCTTCGCCAGCGCGGTCGCGCAGGTAGCGATTGCAGCCGGACGCGACGACACCCTCCCGACGCTTACCGGTATTCGCATGGAGATCGAGGGTTCCTCCCTCGTCCTGGCTGCTACTGATCGCTACCGCCTGGCGGTGCGTGAGTTCACCTGGGACCCGCAATCCCCATCGATGTCGGCACATGCGCTCATTCCGGCCCGCACCCTTGCCGACACGGCAAAATCCCTTGCGGATGCTGACCAAGTTGTCATCGCCCTCTCATCTGGTGGATCGGGTGAAGGTCTGATCGGCTTCGAGGGACACGGCCGCCGCACGACAACTCGGCTACTCGACGGCGAGTTCCCGAAGTACCGCTCACTGCTTCCGAGTGAGTCGGCTGCCGTGGCAATGGTCGAGACCTCGATGCTGATGGATGCCGTCAAGCGCGTCGCACTCGTTGCCGAGCGCAACACGCCCGTCCGCCTGGCTTTCGAGGGTTCCGAGCTCACCCTGCGTGCCGGCGCCGGCGATGATGCTCAGGCCGTTGAGGTTCTCGAGAGCGCACTCGACGGGGATGCCATCGACATCGCCTTCAATCCCGCCTATCTGCTTGATGGTCTGGCAGCCGTGGGTTCGAGCACGACACGGTTCTCCTTCACTCAGCCAACACGTCCGGCGGTTCTCACCGGCGTGAACGACGAGACCCAGCAGTCACTCGATGACTACAAGTACCTGCTGATGCCCGTCCGACTCACTGGCTGAGTCGCGTGTGGGTAGCCGGGCTGCGGCTGACGGATTTCCGTTCGTACGAACAGGTTGAGCTGACTCTGAGTCCGGGGGTCACGACCTTCCTCGGGCAGAACGGCCAAGGAAAGACCAACCTCGTCGAGGCCATCGGGTATGTGTCGGTGCTCGGGAGTCATCGCGTCGCGACGGATGCGCCACTTGTGCGGGCTGGCACCGATCGAGCGATCATCGGGCTGGAGATCATGCGTGCGGACCGCACCACAATCGTCGAACTCGAGCTCAATCCGGGGCGCGCGAACCGGGCCCGCATCAACCGTTCACCCGCCCAGCGCCCACGCGACGTCCTCGGCCTGCTGCGAACGGTCCTGTTCGCACCGGAAGACCTGTCGCTCGTCAAGGGCGACCCGTCTGACCGACGTCGGTTCATGGACGACCTCCTCATCCAGCGCACCCCGCGGATGCTCGGGGTCAAGGCGGACTACGACCGAATCCTCAAGCAGCGCAACGCATTATTGAAGTCCGCGAACGCCGCGCGTCGCGGTAACTCACAGGATGTCGCACGGACGATCGAGGTCTGGGACAGCCAGCTCGCCGAGGTTGGCGGCGAGCTGGTGGCCGCACGCGTGGCCCTGGTCGAAGACCTTCGCCCGCATCTCGTGGAGGCCTATGAACTGATCGCCGGCGGTGCCGAGGCAGTCAGCTCTGCTGATGCGACGCTCGCGTACACCAGTTCGCTGGGCGCCGGCGTCGAGTGCACCAGCGATCGTCTGCTGTGGCGCGATGCCCTGCTGGCCGGGATCGAGAGCCGACGTGCGGAGGAGTTGGCTCGCGGCCTGACCCTGGTGGGCCCGCACCGCGACGACCTCCTCCTGGGGCTCGGGGGACTGCCCGCCAAGGGCTTCGCATCGCACGGGGAGTCGTGGTCGATCGCGCTCGGTCTGCGGCTGGCTGGTCTCGAGGTGCTGCGCCTGGACGGGGACGATCCCGTCCTCATCCTCGACGACGTGTTCGCGGAACTGGATGGCCCGCGCCGCCGCCGACTCTCGGCACGCGTGGCAACCTGCACCCAGGTGCTCATCACGGCTGCGGTGGGCGAGGACGTTCCCGCCGAGTTGGCCGGGCGCCGACTGATGGTCTCGCGAGGGACCGTGCGCGATGCCTGACGAGCCCGATGATCAGGCCGCGGCAGCAGCGGAGGCAGCGTCCGCAGCTCTACGGCGCGCCACCCGGTCGACGACGAAGTCGAAGAAGGGGCAGCAGCCAAAGCCCAGTCGTCGCTCGACGGCGCTGCCGGACGGCCGCGACCCCCAGACTCTCTCCGCTGCGGTCGAGGGCCTGATCCGGGATCAGGGCTGGCAGGATCAGTCGGCCGTGGCGGTGCTCATCTCCGAGTGGAGCCAGATCGTCGGTCGGGACATCGCCGATCACGTCACCCCCGTCTCCTTCGACGAGGGGGAGTTGATCCTGCAGGCAGAGTCGACGGCGTGGGCCACCCAGGTCCGCCTGCTGCTCCCGCAGGTCCATCGGGCGGTGGACGAACGCGTCGGCCGAGGGGTTGTCACGGCCATTCGGATCCGCGGCCCACAGGCCCCCAACTGGTCGGCCGGTCCGCGCCGCGTGCCAGGGCGCGGGCCACGCGACACGTACGGCTAGACGGCCCAAGAAGGGCACTCGCTCCCGCTAACGGCGTATTTCCGTAGACCAACTCGTGGGTGGGGGGGTCAGCGTCCCTCAAAGCCCCCCAAGCCCCGTGGCGTGGCATTCGATGTCGGCGGAAACCGGTAGACTCGGACTCACGTCGACACCCGCACCAGGCGGTGTTCCGACGCACCCGAGGAGGCCGGCCACCCGTGACCTATGACGCCAGCGCGATCACGGTTCTCGAAGGACTGGACGCCGTCCGCAAGCGCCCCGGCATGTACATCGGCTCGACCGGCGAGCGCGGCCTGCACCATCTGGTCTACGAGGTCGTCGACAACTCCGTCGACGAGGCCCTGGCTGGGCACGCGAGTGAGATCACCATCACCCTGCTGGCCAACGGCGGCGTGCGTGTCATCGACGACGGCCGCGGTATCCCCGTCGACATCGTCGAGAGTGAGGGCAAGCCGGCCGTCGAGGTCGTCCTGACGGTTCTCCATGCGGGCGGCAAGTTCGGCGGCGGTGGCTACCAGGTCTCCGGTGGTCTCCACGGCGTCGGTGTGTCTGTCGTCAACGCGCTGTCCACCAACCTGGATGTCGAGGTGCGCCGCAACGGCTTCGTCTACCGGCAGTCCTATCTGCGTGGCGTTCCCGTCGCACCGCTCGAGAAGGGCGAGGCGGCCGACCACACCGGCACCACCGTCACGTTCTGGGCCGATGCCGACATCTTCGAGACGACGCACTACGACTTCACCACCCTGTCGCGTCGCTTCCAGGAGATGGCCTTCCTCAACAAGGGCCTGACCCTCACCCTCGTCGACGAGCGCACGGCGGTCTACATCGCTCCCGAGGTCGAGGGCGAACCCCAGATCGCTCCCGAGGTCGAGGGCGAACCCCAGATCGCTCCCGAGGTCGATGCTGATGGCGACGAGATCGAGCAGGTTCGTCGCATCACCTACCACTACGACGGTGGCATCGCCGACTTCGTGCGGCACATCAACGCGAGCAAGGGCGCTGCGAACCCGTCGGTCATCGACATCGAGGCAGAGGCCGACGACAAGCGGATGAGTGCCGAGATCGCGATGCAGTGGAACAACACCTATGCGGAGTCGGTCTACACCTTCGCGAACACGATCAACACGACTGAGGGCGGCACCCACGAGGAGGGTTTCCGCACCGCGCTCACGACGCTGATGAACAAGTTCGCGCGTGAGTGGAACATCCTCAAGGAGAAGGACCCGAACCTCAGTGGCGACGACATCCGCGAGGGCCTCACCGCCATCGTCAGCGTCAAGATGGCCGAGCCGCAGTTCGAGGGCCAGACGAAGGCCAAGCTCGGCAACACCGAGATGAAGACCTTCGTCCAGAAGGTCGTCAACGACCAGCTCGGCGAGTGGCTGGAGAAGAACCCGGCCGAGGGCAAGGAGATCGCGCGCAAGTCCGTCAACGCGGCCACGGCTCGCATGGCTGCGCGCAAGGCACGCGACCTGGCCCGCAACCGCAAGGGTCTCCTGGGCGGGGCCGGCATGCCGGGCAAGCTCATCGACTGCTCGAGTCGCGAGCCCGAGGAGTGCGAGGTCTTCATCGTCGAGGGCGACTCGGCCGGCGGTTCCGCACGTCAGGGTCGCGACCCGCGCACGCAGGCGATCCTGCCCATCCGCGGAAAGATCATCAACGTCGAGAAGGCCCGGATCGACAAGGTGCTGCAGAACACCGAGGTCCAGGCACTCATCTCCGCGTTCGGCACCGGGATCCAGGACGAGATCGACATCAACCGCCTGCGCTATCACAAGGTTGTGCTGATGGCCGACGCTGATGTCGACGGCCAGCACATCAGAACCCTGCTGCTCACGCTGCTGTTCCGGTTCATGAAGCCACTTGTCGAGCAGGGCTACGTCTTCCTCGCGCAGCCGCCGCTCTACAAGATCAAGTGGTCGCGTGAGGCCGCGGACTTCGCCTACACCGAGCGAGAGCGCGAGGTGCTGATGGAAGCCGGCATTGCGGCGGGCAAGCGGCTGCCGAAGGAGGAGGCCCTCCAGCGTTACAAGGGCCTCGGTGAGATGAACGCCGACGAACTGTGGGAGACCACCATGGATCCGGCGCGGCGCATCCTGCTCCAGGTCACCATCGACGACGCGGCGCAGGCTGACGAGATGTTCAGCGTGCTCATGGGTGAGGACGTCGAGTCCCGACGCAACTTCATCCAGCAGAACGCCGGCGACGTCCGCTTCCTCGACATCTAGCCGCCATCAGCGGCCGACGAACGTACCCACGAAAGATGGAGGACCTCCGTGCCTGACGACACCGGGATCGTTGAAGAGATCGATCACGGCCCACATGGCCGCATCGAGCCCGTCGACCTGCAGACGGAGATGCAGCGGTCCTACCTGGACTACTCCATGTCCGTCATCGTCTCCCGTGCGCTGCCGGACGTCCGCGACGGCCTGAAGCCGGTGCACCGTCGCGTGCTCTACGCGATGTACGACGGCGGCTACCGGCCCGACCGCAACTTCTCCAAGAGCGCCCGCGTAGTCGGCGATGTCATGGGCAGCTATCACCCGCACGGCGACAGCGCGATCTACGACGCCCTCGTGCGCCTGGCCCAGCCATGGTCACTGCGCTACCCGCTGGTGCAGGGGCAGGGCAACTTCGGCTCGCCGGGCAACGACCCGCCCGCCGCCCAGCGCTACACCGAGTGCCGGATGGCCCCGCTGGCCATGGAGATGGTCCGCGACATCGATGAGGAGACCGTCAACTTCGGTCCCAACTACGACGGTCGGACCCAGGAGCCACTCGTCCTGCCGGCTCGCTTCCCGAACCTGCTCGTCAACGGCAGTTCGGGCATCGCCGTCGGCATGGCCACCAACATCCCGCCGCACAACCTGCGCGAGATCGCCGGCGCAGCCCAATGGGTGCTGGCGAATCCGGAGGCCGATCGGGCGGAGCGCCAGGCCGCGCTGATCGAGATCGTCAAGGGTCCCGACTTCCCGACCGGTGCACTCATCGTGGGTCGCAAGGGCATCGACGACGCCTACCGCACCGGTCGTGGCTCGATCACGATGCGCGCCGTCGTCACCGTCGATGAGGACCAGCGCGGACGACAGATCCTCGTCGTCACCCAGCTGCCCTACCAGGTCAACCCCGACAACCTGCTGCTGCGCATCGCGGAACTGGTCGGCGACGGCAAGCTCACCGGTATCGCCGATGTGCGCGACGACTCGTCCTCACGTACCGGCATGCGGCTGATCATCGAGCTCAAGCGCGATGCCGTGGCGCAGGTCGTCCTGAACCAGCTGTTCAAGCACACCCAGCTGCAGGACAACTTCGGCGCGAACATGCTGGCGCTCGTC
Source organism: Actinomycetota bacterium (assembly GCA_026392575.1). Taxonomy (GTDB): domain Bacteria; phylum Actinomycetota; class Actinomycetes; order S36-B12; family S36-B12; genus UBA10649. The sequence continues at coordinate 18,156 of JAPLBU010000123.1, forward strand.
GACGGGGTGCCGCGCACCCTGACCCTCGAGCAGTTCATCCGCTACTGGATCGCTCACCAGATCGAGGTCATCCAGCGCCGCACGACCTATCGCCTGCGCAAGGCAGAGGAGCGTGCGCACATCCTGCGCGGCTACCTCAAGGCCCTCGACGCTCTCGACGATGTCATCGCCCTCATCCGGGCGTCGGCAACCGTCGAGGACGCACGGACTGGCCTGATGGAGCTGCTCGACATCGACGAGGTGCAGTCCACAGCGATCCTCGACATGCAACTGCGCCGGCTGGCAGCCCTCGAGCGCCAGAAGATCATCGACGAGTACGACGACCTGATGACGAAGATCGCCGACTACAACGACATCCTCACGAACGAGCCGCGTCAGCGCTCGATCGTGTCCGAGGAGCTCGCTGAGATCGTCGACAAGTTCGGCGATGAGCGACGAACCGACTTCGTCGTGTGGGATGGCGATGTCACCGATGAGGACCTCATCGAGGAGCAGGACGTCGTGGTCACGATCACGTCCGGCGGCTACGCCAAGCGCACCAAGTCCGAGCTGTATCGGTCACAGCGCCGGGGCGGCAAGGGCGTGAAGGGCGCGGCCCTGCGCCAGGACGATGTCGTCGAGCACATGTTCGTCAGCACCACGCACCACTGGATCCTGTTCTTCACGAACAAGGGTCGCGTCTATCGCGCCAAGGCCTACCAGCTACCGGACACAGGGCGCGATGCCCGCGGCCAGCATGTCGCGAACCTGCTGGCCTTCCAACCTGACGAGACCATCGCCCAGGTGCTGGCGATCCCGAACTATGCGGCGGCCACGTCGCTGGTCCTCGCCACCCGCAAGGGCCTGGTCAAGAAGACCCGACTGACGGAGTACGACTCGAACCGTCAGGGCGGCATCATCGCCATCAACCTGGCCGCCGACGACGAGCTCATCTCCGCGCGCCTCGTGGCCGACACCGATGACCTGTTGATGTTCTCCCGCAAGGGAATGTCGGCGCGCTTCACCGCGGACGACGCGACGTTGCGTCCGATGGGTCGCGCGACCAGTGGTGTCATCGGCATGCGATTCCGCGGTGACGACTCGCTGCTGGCGATGGACGTCGTTCGACCCGAAACCTTCGTCGTCACCATCACTGACGGAGGCTTCGCCAAGCGGACCCCGGTCGGCGAGTGGGCGCCCAAGGGGCGTGGCATCCTCGGCGTCCGAGCGATGAAGCTGGTCGAGGAGCGCGGCTCCCTGGTCGGCGCCATGGTCTGCGATGAGAGCGACCAATTGTTCGCGATCGCGTCCGACGGTGTCGTCATCCGCACTCGTGTCGGGGAGATCCGCCCGTCGGGCCGTGACACGATGGGCGTCACGCTGATGAATCTCGCTGACGGTGACACGGTTGTTGCCGTGGCCCGCGGTGAGGAGTCGGAGGCCGACGAGGAGGACGACGATCAGGTTGTGGTCATCGATGAGGCAGGTACGCCAGGTGACGTACAGGCGGCCGAGTGACCGGCGGTGACGGAGTCCGGACGCCACGTCGCGCCCGGCTCTACGTCACCCGAATTGACCCTTGGTCGGTCACCAAGGCGGCCTTCATGCTCGCCCTGGCGATCGGCATCGTCATCATCGTCGCCGTCGGCGCTCTCTGGTGGGTCCTCGACTTCACGGGTGTCTTCGTCACCTTGGCGCGGAGTATCGACGAGGTCGTCGGTTCGGCCTCGACCGGATTCGATCTGCTCAGCTACCTGGAGTTCTCACGCGTCATCGGCGTGGCTGTTGTCATCGCGTCGGTCGAGATCGTCCTGGTCTCGTTGCTCGCCACGCTGTTCGCCCTGATGTACAACCTCACCGTCGGCCTCACGGGCGGCATCGAGGTCGTCCTCTCCGACGAGGTCTAGTTCCGGGGGCGCGAAGGCGGGAGTCGGCTCCCGGTCAGGGTGTCGTATGCTTTGCGGGCGCGTCCGCCGTGGTCGGGCGCGTTTCGTGAGGGGCAACCCCCACGGGCCTGTAGCTCAGTTTGGTTAGAGCGCTTCCCTGATAAGGAAGAGGTCGGAGGTTCAAGTCCTCCCAGGCCCACCACACGCAGCGCGGCATCAACAAGATCTGAGCACGACTGGCTCCGCACCACATCAACCACAGGGGTAGGCTCTGCGACCATGAAGAAGTTGCTGCTTATCGTGTTGCTGGCCGGCATCGGCTACGTCGTCTACCGCCAGGTCATGGCCAACAAGGCCGAGCAGGACCTGTGGTCTGAGGCGACCTCGGAGCCGGATCTGCGTTAGTTGCAGTCGGGCGTGGGGGATCGCGTCCATCCGGGGGCTTAGCTCAGCTGGTAGAGCACTGCCTTTGCAAGGCAGGGGTCAGGGGTTCGAGTCCCCTAGCCTCCACGCACCATGGCCATTCGCCGTCAGCGGCGGCCGTCGTACCGCTCGACGCGCCCCAGCACCAGTGACGCGCGTAGGGCCGCGGCCACCGCGGCAGCCCGGTTGGGGACGGCCAACTTGTCGAGGATGTGCTCGACATGGGTGGCGACCGTTCGCGAACCGATGATGAGGGCTTCGCCGATCTCGGCGTTCGACAACCCGTCCGCCGCGAGGGTGAGCACCTCGAGCTCACGACGGGTCAGCGGCCCGATGTCCACGGAGTCAAGGCTGACCACGGATGTCAGTGGCTGATCTCCTCGGCACGGAACCACCCGCACCCGAAACCAGTCGTCCTCGTCGGGCCACATGAACGAGTCCCATGATCCGAGCGCGGAGGAACGGCGGGCCACGCTCAGCAGGTCCCCGTCCTGGTTCAGGAGCGGATGCGAAGCGATGCCCGGCAGCGACACCGCAAGACCAGCATCGTCGAGGCCGACCGCCATGCTGCCGGAACCGAGCAGCATGGCTAGCCAGCGGCTGGCTTGACTGGTGTCGGCGAGCGTCCCCAGGGCAGAGCACAGGTGGGCGATCGCGTCTCGGGCGATATCACTGGGGTGCGCCTTGCTGGTCGTGGACAGGTTCAGAACGCCCGTGAAGCGACCGTCCGCCGTCCGCAGGCACATGGTCAGCCCCTCACTGAACCCAGCCGGCAGCAGGACGTCAGAGACCGCCCAGTTGTCGTAGGGGTCGCCGGGCAGATCCTTCATGCGGATCGGACGCCCGGTGTCCGGCAGGGAGAGGGAGCTCATGAGTTCGTGGAAACGGTCGCTGTGCAGGGTGTCGAGGACGTCGTCGGTGTAGCCGGTCGACGCGAGCAACTGGCTCGACCCGGTGATCGGGTCAAAGGTGCAGAGTTCGGCCGCATCGAGGGGGATTAGCCGACCCAGCTCCTCGAGCACCTGTTCGGCTCGCGCCTCGGGGGTGTCGTCCTGGGCGCTGATGGCACCCACGCGAGCAACCGTTTTGAGGGCGGTAGCGACGTTCAGGGTGTCCATCGGGGCAGGATGCCAGTCGGGGCGCCCGGCGTGCACGTATCAGACTCGTTCGTGACCAAACGGCAATGTCGCAAGGCCTAGTGGCTGCTCAGGCGCACCTTTGGCAACAGGTGCCGGATCGAGAATCGGCACACCGAGTGACTTAGAGGCCCAACTCGCTGTGACTGCCGAGTCGCACGAGGCGGAGGAAATGTGAGTTCGGCTTTTCATAGAGGAGCACGAGGTCCGGGTAGAGGTGACAGTCCCGGAGGCCGCGGAGGTTGCCGCTGAGGGCGTGGTCGACGTAACGGACGGGTATGGGGCCGTCTCGAACGAGCAAGGTCATGAGAGCGGTGAAGTCCTCGTCGATGTTCGCCCGTCGTGGGCCGGACTTCTCTCTGCGATAGTCACGTTTGAACTGGCTCGATCGCTCAATCGTCCGCATTGAGGTCGCTCATCAGGTCTTCCACTGAAGCGAACCGAGGCAAGTCAGCGGATCGGGCTTCGCGGATGGCCGCGATCGTCGTCTCGTTGGGCACGAGCGGCTCAAACGGAAGCGCTCGTTCCTCAACAATGCGCGCGAGGAGCATCCGGTAGGCGTCCGAAGGAGTCAATCCGATGGACGCGAGGATCGCGGCTGCCTCATGCTTGACCTCAGAGTTGACGCGGGCGCGCACCACATCGTTCGCAATCGTCGATCTCACCATCCGGAACCCCCTCAATCAGATTGAGCCACATTGTAGCTCAACTACTTGTCCGCTGCCCTCTTGTCCGGCTTGAGAGGCGACGAGCCAGGCCCCGCCGAATGATGGCAGCCACTCTGGGGCACCTGTTGCCGAAGTGACCCAATCGGCAGATATACGGATAGTCAGCAGGTACCCGTAGCCGCCACAGTTACCGCCACTCGGGCGAATCCTGTCGCGCCCGCCATCTGTGGAGGCTCCATGAAGAGTTCGCGAATTACGACCACGGTGGTCGGGGCGGTTGCGCTGACCACCCTGCTCGCCGCTTGCAGCAGTGGATCCAGCAGCACCGAGAGCTCTGCTGCCGCGTCTGCTGCCCCCGCCTCGTCGGCTGCTGCGCCTGCTGGATCAGCAAGCGCCGCTCCCGCCTCGGGCGAGCCCATCGTCATCGGCGCAGCGATCGCGCAGTCCGGACCGGCCGGTATCGCCGATCACAAGGACTGCTGGAACGGTGCACAGCTCGCAGTCGACCAGGTCAACGCGGCTGGCGGCGTCAACGGTCGCCCGCTCGAACTCGATGTCACGGACATCGACATCCTGTCCCCCGAGGGCATCACTGCCGGATTCCAGAAGCTGTCCGGTGACGGTGTCAGCGCCATCCTCAGCCCATTCGTCATCATCCCGCCGCCGGCCCTTGACGCAGCAGCGGCCTACGGCGCTCCGTACATGAGTGGCGACACCAACATCGACGCCCAGGTGATCCGCGCGGCTGATCCGGCGAAGTACTCGAACTACTTCGTCGACCCGGCGGAGACGTACTACGGATCCGGCTTCGTCACCTTCCTGACGCAGCTCAAGGACTCGGGCCAGTGGACGCCGAAGAACAACAAGATCGACATCATCCGTGGTGACACGGCCTACAACAAGAACATCGCGCAGGCCACGATAGATGCCATCGCTGCTTCCGGCGGCGCCTGGACACAGGGCGAGGTCATCGACATCACGGCGGGCACAAAGGACTGGGCTCCGGTCATCCAGAAGCTGAAGGACTCCGACGCTGGCGCGATCATGGTCGATCACTGGATCGGTGCCGAGCTCGCCTCGTTCTCGCAGCAGTTCGCGGCGGATCCGGTCAAGGATTCCCTTGTGTACCTGCAGTACGGACCGTCTCAGCCGGAGTACCTGCAGATCGCAGGTCCCGCGGCGGATGGCTACGTATGGGGCACCGTCATCGGCACCGGCAACAGCTCCGCGGAGGACAAGGCGTTCCGTGCGGACTACCAGGCGGCGTACGGCGTCGACGACAAGACCATGGGCATGGTCTACCCGGCATGGTGCTACGACTCGGTGAACGTGCTGGCCAACGCGTGGAAGAACGTCGATCCGACGGACTTCGCGGCAGTCAACGCATTTATCGCAGCCAACCCGACCGAGGGTGTCACCGGACACCTCGACTTCTCGGCGGCTGACGGTGCAGTGCCGATCTACCCGGATGTCGTCGGCTCTGCCGCCGAGGGTGTCACTCACTACTTCTACCAGGTGCAGGACGGCCGTCACACGGTCATCGCCCCTGCGGACGATGCTGAGGCGCAGTTCGTGCCCCAGCCCTGGATGAGCTAGTAGGGAATTGCATGTCACTTCTGTCCTGCACCGACATCACGCTCGACCTCGGTGGTCGACGCATCCTCGAGGGTGTGACGCTGGATGTCGGTGAGGCGGAGGTTGTCGGTCTTGCCGGCCCCAATGGGGCCGGCAAGACCAGCCTCTTCGAAGTGCTCTCTGGACGTCAGCTCAAGCATGGCGGGGATGTGGTCTTCGACGGGGAGAGCATCGCGCGCCTGCCCATGCGGGAGCGGGTCCAGAAGGGACTGGTCCGCAGCTATCAGCGTCCGATCGTGCCGGCAACGCTCACCGTCGGCGAGACCCTGAAGGCTGCACGCAAGGCCTACAAGCCGCAGCCATCACGGTTGAAGGTGGAGTGGGCAGCCGAGTTCACGCGTATGCGCGTTCCGATGGACGCACCCACCGGTTCACTGGAGACCCTCGAACGACGCAAGCTCATGCTCGCCTGCCTGCTGCTCCGCGATCCGCGGATCGTGCTGCTGGACGAGCCCGCCTCGGGCTTGACGGGTTCGGAGATCGACGAGATCGACCTCATCGTCCGCAAGCTCTCACAGGAGTACGGGGTGGCAGTGCTGCTGATCGAGCACCGACTCGAGTTGCTGTCCCTCGTGGCGGCCCGGGTCATGGTGCTGGACGTCGGCCAGATCATCGCCGAGGGCCCGCCACAGACCGTCTTCCTCGAGCCGCAGGTGCGCGCGGCCTACTTCGATATCCCCATGTCTGCTGTCGACATCGAGCTTGCGGAGTCCACCGGATGATCCTTCAGCTCATTGGGGTCAGTGCGGGGTATGGGCCGGTGCGAGTTCTGCACGACCTGAACCTGGAGATCAGCCCAGGCGAACGCGTTGGGCTCGTCGGCCTCAACGGCCACGGGAAGACGACCATGCTCAGTGCCATCGTCGGACTGACCGGCTGGCAGGACGGATCAATCCTCTTCGAAGGCCAGGAGATCGGCGGTCGGCGGACACATGGCGTCGGACGCCGAACGCCGAGCATCGTGCGGCGAGGAATCTCCTTGGCTCCACAGGGGGACGCGATCTTCCCCGGCTTGACGGTGCGGGAGAACCTCGACTCGGGTGCCTACACCCGCGCCTCCTGGCGCTCGCGCCGTCGACGCCGCGAGCATGTGCTCGATATCTTCCCGCCACTGAGGGCGCTGCTGCGCCAGAGCGCCGGCACCCTTTCGGGTGGGGAGCGACGCATGGTGTCCGTCGGACGTGCGTTGATGTCCGACTCGAAGTTGTACCTCGTCGACGAGCCCTCGCTCGGCCTTGCCCCCAAGATCTCCCTGTCCCTCGTAACGGCACTGTGCAATATCGACCTGGGCGACGGGGCGATGATCATCGCCGAGCAGAACCTGCCGCTCCTTGAGGGCAAGGTAGATCGCGTTCTCGGTATGCACGCTGGCGAACTCAAGCTAGATGTGGGCGAGGCCCTAGGCGACATCCCACCAGCGGCGGGAGGTAGCTACTGATGGAAGTTCTCATCAGCGCACTCGTCCTCGGATCGGTCTACGGCCTGGTGGCGATCGGCATCTCGTTCACGTGGGCCAGCATCGGCATGCTCAACCTGGCCCAGGGATTCATCTTCACGGCAGGCGGCTATGCCGCCTATCTGTTCTCGCAGTTTGCGCAGGATCGCGGAATCGAGGGTCTGGCGATGTCTTTGGGGCTCATCCTCAGCGGCATGCTGGGGTCTGCGCTCATGGGCTTCCTGGTCGGCGGACTGGCTTTCGCCCCGCTGCAGGATCGGCCGAACTTTCGCACCAGGAGTCTCATCGCGACTTTGGCCATCAGCCTCATCGGTACGCAGGTGTGGCTGCTTGTCTTCGGGCCGCAGAACAAGCCCCTGCCGCCGATCTTCGGCGACGGCAAGGTCGTGATCGGGAACGCCAGCGTGTCCTACGGGCAACTCGGGGCGATCATCGTCGCGGTCCTGATGCTCGGCGCCCTCATCCTGTGGATGCGTGCCAGCCGGGCTGGACTGCAGATGCGGGCGATGATGATGAACCCACTCGGAGCGGCTGTCGTTGGTGTGTCGGTTCGCGTGACCGGTATGCGGGTGCTCGCCATCAGTGGCGCCTTCAGCGGACTGGCCTCGGTCCTGCTGGCACAGGTCTTCTTCGTGAGCCCGACGTCCGGAGTCCAGCCACTGACGGTCGGCCTGATCATCTCGCTGGCCGGCGGACTCGGATCGCTGCCGGGCACCGTGATCGCGGCGGGTCTCATCGGCCTGGCCGAGGCGCTGACCGCCCGCTACCTCCAGCAGTCGCTGGTGCCGTTCGTGCTCTTCGGCATCGTTGTTCTCATCCTGATCTTCCGACCACGCGGGCTCGGCGGTCTGCTGGAGGATGTTCGTGAGTAGCGACAAGCGTCTCGTCGGCCGCCGCGCACTGCGCCCGGCCTGGCCGGTCAACACCGCGCGAGTGTTCCACCGACGCCGGTGGCCTTTCACCAAGCGCTCGGTGCTCCGGCTCACCGGGCAGTACAACCCGAAGACCCTGAAGCGCGAGATGGTCCTGGTCGACAAGAAGCCGCTGTTCTGGGTCGGCGGTCTGGCTGCCCTGTTCCTCATCCCCGCCCTCGGCGGCAACGAGCGCTTCCTCGCGCTCTTCGGCATCGTGTGCATCTACGCGGCGATCAACGTCATGTGGACGCTGATCATCGGGACGGCGGGCCTGCAGTCGTTTGCAACCCTGGCGACCGTGGGCGTGGGCGCCTACGGCGCGGCCTACATGAGCATCACCTACGGAGTGTCCTGGCCGATCATGCTCGTCATCGGCCTGGTGCTCGGCGGTGGCCTCGGCTTCCTCATCAGCCTGCCAGCTCGACGTCTCGACGGTCTGTACTACGCACTGCTCACCCTGGGTCTCTCCGAGTTCTGTCGGAACTTCGTCACGCAGTCCGACGCGCTGGGCGGGAAGTTCAACGGCGCGCTCTTCGGCGTGGCGCGCATCGTTCCGTCGGACCTCATGACGAGCCGTGCAGGGCAGACGCTGGCCTTCGCCACGACGTTCGTCCTTCTCCTGCTCGCCCTCGCTGTCTTCCGGTGGATCAACGGCGGCCGCATCGGACTGATGCTGAAGACAGCCGCAACCAGCAAGGAGGATGAGGCATTCGCCTCGGCGATCGGCATCGACTTCAATCGTGCGCGCACGTGGGTCTTCATCGTGGCGTCGGCGGCGCTCGGGTTCATCGGTGCGTTCTACGCCGCGTACATCGGCGGAACGTCGCTGCAGGTCTTCAGCCTCGACCTGCTCCTACTCATCGGTGGCCTGGGTCGGGCCGAAGGCGCTGTCATCGGCACGGTGATCGTCGTATTCATCACGCAGTGGTTCGTGGACTGGGGCCCGTGGCGCATCGTCCTCGTCGGCATTCTTGCCCTGCTGTCGGTTCTCTATACCCGCAACGGCATCTTCGGACTGAAGGACCAGTTGCGTGAGATCCGCCAGCGTCGTCAAGCCCTGCATCGTGCGGCGATCACCAGCCGATACGCCGAGTTCCTGCCGCAGCAGGCCCCGGACATCCATGACAAGAGCGTCATCGTCGGCCGCGTCTTCGAGCGCAACCTGCGTGAGCAGTTGCGGGCCTGGATCACGCCGGAGGTCATCGCCGAGCATCAGGCCAAACCCATGGGCCAGCACACCGACCACCTCGAACGCATCCTCAACTACTTCCGCAAGGCGCCGATCCCGGACAAGTACGTCGTCTACTGCGTGGAGCCGTTCGCCGTCTACCGGGTGGTGGCGCTGAGTGGCATTCCTGGCGTGCCCCCTCGCATCGTCGACGATCGTGTCTACCCGTCGCTCGACGAGGCCTACCACGCGGTCTTCCTCCGTCGCGTCAACGATCTTCGATCCTCATGAGTGGGAGCTGAATCATGGCAACGATTTCGATCACCGGGTACACCGACAAGGTGAGTGTCGCCCCTGGTGAGGAGGTCTCCTTCCAGGTGAGCGTCGAGAACTCCGCGACGGCGGACTTCGAGATCGTCCGACTGATCCATGGCGATGAGCACCCGGACGGCCCGGGCTTCATGGAGGAGGTGCTGCCCAGCAGCATCTCGGGCAGCCACTCCGTGCGAAAGCAGTTCGTTGACACCGGCAATGCCATCGTCGTCGAGGATCCGTCCGGGAAGCTGGCACCCAACGGACCACTGACGATCTGGGGCTACGTCTTCCCGACGACCCCGACCAAGGGCCGGCAGGTGCTGCTGGGCCGCTTCTCCCTGTCAGAGACGGCGGGCTACGCACTGGGCCTCACCGCAGAGGGCCGACTCGCCTTCTGGGTGGGCGATGGCACTGATACCGACGAGATCGTCAGCGATATTCCGTTGGTGCACCACACCTGGTACTTCGTGGCCGCGTCCTACGATCCGTCCTCAGGGCGGGCGATCCTGCACCACGAGGCCGTGATCAATCCCTACAACGGCCGACTCGGTCGGGTGGCGCCGTTCGACCACACA
>JAPLBU010000374.1 GCA_026392575.1 Actinomycetota bacterium
GAGCACCGCCTCATCGACGACATGGTCGCTGCGGCCATGAAGTGGGAGGGCGGCTACCTGTGGTCCTGCAAGAACTACGACGGTGACGTCCAGTCCGACACCGTGGCGCAGGGCTTCGGCTCGCTGGGCCTGATGACCTCGGTCCTCATGACTCCGGACGGCAAGACGGTCGAGGCTGAAGCAGCGCACGGCACCGTGACGCGTCACTTCCGCCAGCACCAGAAGGGCGAGCCGACTTCGACCAACCCCATCGCGTCGATCTTCGCGTGGACGCAGGGACTGGCCCACCGCGGCAAGCTCGATGGCACGCCCGCTGTCACCGCGTTCGCTGAGACCCTCGAGCGAATCTGCATCGAGACCGTCGAGGAGGGCAAGATGACGAAGGATCTGGCCCTGCTCATCGGTCGCGACCATCGTGCTGTCAGGCCGGGTTGAGCACGGAGATGACGGCCACGACCACCCAGTAGACGATGGTGAGAGCGCCGATGGCGGCGGCCAGATAGCCCGAGAAGCGTCGTCCCTGCCCGGCGCGGACGCCGAAGTAGAGTGTCGCGGTCCCGGGTGCCGCGGCAATGGCCAGGGCAGGGATGCGGATGAGCAGGGCGGCGCCGACAGGTGGCGACCCCTGCTCAGAGTCGGTGTAGCCCAGGAGCGTCGCAATCCCGTAGCCGACGAGCTGGGCCAGGATGCCGCCGGCCACGATGAGCACGACGAACCCCCACGCCCAGCGCACGTCTCGATCCGGGTTCGAGGCGGGTGTCATGACGGGCAGTAGTGTTCCATGACATGAGCGATCTGTGGGCCAACATCCTCGTGGTGTTGTTCTTCGTGCTGCTGGGCGGATTCTTTGCTGCCGCTGAGTTGGCCCTGGTCTCCCTTCGTGAGTCACAGGTGCAGCGGCTTGCGGAGGACAGCCGTCGGGGACGGCGGCTAGCCGCCCTGACGGCGGACCCGAACCGCTTCCTCGCCGCCGGCCAGGTGGGAGTGACCCTGGCGGGGTTCATCTCAGCAGGATTCGGCGCAGCGACGATCGCCCCCACCCTGGCACCCGTCTTCGTCGGTTGGGGGATGGGTCAGGGTGTCGCCGACACGCTCGCCTTCATCCTGGTGACCATCGTGATCGCCTACGTCTCGCTCGTCCTCGGGGAACTGGGGCGCCAATCGATGTGATCGCCAAGCTGTTCAAGCCGTTCATCATCGCGCTCTCGATCGCGACCGACGCGATCGTCCGACTCCTCGGCATCGATCCCCATGGTGCCAAGGAGGCCATCAGCGGCGAGGAGCTACGCGACCTGGTGGCGGCGCACGAGGACCTCACGGTGGAAGAGCGGGAGCTCATCGAGGACGTATTCGCCGCGGGGGACCGCGAACTGCGCGAGGTCATGCTGCCGCGCACCGAGGTCGACTTCCTCGATGCGTCGATGCCGATAGCGAAAGCAGCGAAGGTGGTGTCCGAACTGCCGCACAGTCGCTACCCGGTGACCCGTGGCTCTGCCGACGACGTGATCGGCTTCGTCCACATTCGCGACATTCTCGCTCCGGATATCGCGGAGCGTTCGATCCGTCTGGGCGACCTGGCCCGGGAGATCACCTCGTTCCCCGGAACCAAGCAAGTCCTGAGCACCCTCACCGAGATGCGCCGGTTGCGGCAGCACCTGGCGATCGTGCAGGACGAATACGGCGGTACGGCCGGGATCATCACCATGGAGGACCTCGTCGAGGAGCTCATCGGCGACATCCGGGACGAGTACGACCTGGAGCGCCCGGCCGAGGAACTCGGCGCCTTGGGCGTTCGCACGGTCGACGGACTGCTCAACCTCGAGGATTTCGAGGACGAGAGCGGGGTCGAACTGCCCGAGGGCCCGTACGAGACCGTGGCAGGGTTCGTCATCTCACGACTGGGACGCGTGCCGTTGCTCGGCGACATCGTGCTCGAGTGCGGGCACTCCTTTGAGGTCGTCGAGCTCGATGGGCGTCGCGTGTCGCGCATCCGGGTCACTCGGGCGGTTGCTGACGATGCTGAGTCGACAGCCGAGGGGTCGCCGGCCGATCTCGGTGGTACGACACAATGAGGCCATGACCGACCAGCCCCTTCGGGCCCCGCGAGTCCTCTCCGGCATCCAGCCCACAGCGGACTCCGTCCATCTGGGCAACTATCTGGGGGCGCTCCGCGAGTGGGTGCGGATGCAGGCCACCCATGACACGTACTACTGCGTCGTCGATCAGCACGCCATCACGGTCGACCACGACCCGGAGCAGTTGCGTCGTCGTACGTACGCCACGTTCGCGCAGCTTCTGGCGATTGGGCTGGACCCGGATCGATCGACCGTGTTCATTCAGAGCCAGGTTCCCGAGCACAGCCAGCTTGCGTGGGTCCTGGAGTGCCAGACGGGCTTCGGCGAGGCCGGGCGGATGACGCAGTTCAAGGACAAGTCGCAGAAGGGCGGCGCCGATCGGTCGACCGTCGGGCTGTTCACCTACCCGATCCTGCAAGCGGCCGACATCCTCATCTACCAGGCGGATGCCGTGCCCGTGGGTGAGGATCCGCGGCAGCAGCTGGAGCTAACGCGCGATCTCGCGCAGCGCTTCAACGCGAAGTTCGGTGAGACGCTGACCGTCCCCGAGCCGTACATCGTCAAGGAGACCGCGAAGATCGTCGATCTTCAGGACCCGACGGCGAAGATGAGCAAGTCCGCTCCCGCCGGCTGTGCGTTCCTCCTTGACGACGACAAGGTGCTGGCGAAGAAGATCAAGAGCGCGGTCACAGATTCCGAGCGCGAGATCATCTTCGATCCTCAGCGTAAGCCGGGTGTCTCCAATCTGCTCACGATCCAGGTGGCCCTGACGGGACGAACTCTTGACGAGCTCGTGCTGTCATACGAGGGGCGCGGCTACGGCGACCTGAAGGGCGACACGGCGGAGATCGTGGTCGAGGCGATCCGTCCCTTCCGCGAGAAGGTGCACGAGCTGATGGCGGATCCCGCGGAGTTGCGCCGACTGATGACGATCGGCGCGCACAAGGCGCGCACGACGGCGGCGGCAACGCTCGACGACGTCTACCAACGGGTGGGATTCGTGCCACTCGATCGGGCGTGACACCAGACCCGGGAAGCGGCCGTACCCTCGGGGTCGCCGTCGAGATCCCGGAACCATATGGCCCGGTGCTCGATGCAGTGCGACTGGGCCTCGCGCCGGATGCGGGCGAGATGCCGTCGCATGTCACGATCCTCGCGCCCATCGACGTCGACACCGATGTGCTCGACGCCGTGCTGGCGCACCTCGCGGCCGTTGCGGCCCGCACGCCACCATTCCGGCTGGAACTACGCGGCTCCGGCACCTTCCGGCCGGTTTCGCCGGTCGTGTTCGTCGCCCTGGCCCAGGGCATCTCAGCGTGCGAGCAACTCGAACGCGATGTGCGGTCGGGAGATCTGGCGGTGGAGACGCGCTTCCCGTACCACCCGCACGTGACCATCGCCCACGACCTCGACGATGCGGCGCTGGACGAGGCCTATGACGAGCTTGCCGACTTCCACGCCACGATGGAGATCACGTCCATGGGCCTGCACGAGTACGTCGACGGCCGCTGGCGTCTGGTGCGGGAGTTCGCTTTCGAGGGCTGAGTCAGGCGGCGTGCCGACCCCGGTGCGCGGATCGTCGGCGAGCGATGACGACGGTGCCCACTGTCAGTGCCGACAGGACAGCGGCCGCGATGAGGACACCCCCCGGCATACTCGCGGGCTCATCGCCCGGGCTGGCGGCGGTCGTTGCGGTGCCGGCGGGGAGCCCGGCCTGAGCTGTGTTGGTGCCCGCATCCGCCCCCGCGTCCGGGCCCGCCACGGCGTCCGGTGACGGGGCCACTGAGCCGGGTTCGACCAGGGTTCCGATGGGTGTGACGCTGTCGGCGTTGGCAAACCCCCAGGTCAGCAGCTTTCGCGCTGCCGCTTCGCTGGACTCGTGGATTCCCATGAGTGTCACCAGCAACGTCCGGCCGTTCCGTGTCGCCGCTCCAACGTAGGTTCGGCCCGCGCGACTGGTGAACCCCGTCTTGACGCCGATCATGCCCTTCCAGCCGTGCAGGAGCAGCCGGTTGGTCGTGTAGATCGGGTGGCTGCCCTTCCCCTTCACGTCGGGGAACTCGGCCCGTGTGGTGCCCGCGTAGTGGGCGAATTCCGGCAGCTTCATCCCGGCGCGCGCGATCAGGGCAAGGTCATAGGCGCTGGACAACTGCCCGGGAGCATCGAGGCCGTTCGGGGTCTTGGCGACGGTATCGAGCGCGCCTAGATCACGGGCGACACCGTTCATCTGGGCAACGGTCCGCTTGACGCCACCATTGGCCTGGGCGACGGCAATCGCCGCATCGTTGGCGCTGGGGAGGAACACCGCGTACCAGAGTTGATCGAGGGTGTAGGTGCGTCCCGGCTTGAGACCCACGCGAGCCCCGTAGGTGTTGGCAGCGGCGGCGGTGGCCACGTAGGTGGTCTCGGGTGGCGTCTGGGGCATGACGGTGAGCGCCGTGAGCATCTTCAGGGTGCTTGCCGGAGCACGACGGACATGCGAGCCCTTCTGCGCGAGTACTTCTCCCGTGGTGGCATCGGCCAGGAGCCACGTCTCGGCCCACACCTTCGGCAGGTCGTGGGCATCGGGCTGCAGGATCGCCGTCCGGCGGGTGCTGGCCAGCAGTTCGCCGCCGACGGTCTCGGCCATCGCGGGACCGGCAGCAAGCGCCCCCAGGCCCAGGGCGAAGGCGATCACCGCTCCGGCCAGTGCGGCCGTGCGGGGCTGTCCACCATGGAGTCTGGTCATCGCCATCCATGTTAGGTCCGCTAGTAGGCTCGAAGCCCGAGCAACGCTCCCAGGAGGTCATATGTCGTCGATCACTGCGCCCACCGGTCTGCTCATCGGCGGCGAATGGCAGCAGACGCAGAAGCGAATCCAGGTCATGGACCCGGCGACCTTCACGGTGCTGGCGGAGATCGGCGATGCCGAGGTCGCTGACGGCCTCGATGCCGTGACCGCAGCTCATGACGCTTTCCAGACGTGGTCGGTCACGCCAGCCCGTCAGCGCGCTGAGATCCTGCGCCGCGCGTTCGAGATCATGTCGGCGGAGTTGGAGACCTGCGCGCGCATCATCTCCCTGGAGAACGGCAAGGCGTGGCGCGATGCGATGGGCGAGGCGACGTATGCCGCTGAGTTCTTCCGCTGGTTCTCCGAGGAGGCCTCCCGGATCGAGGGTGGATTCCGCTACGCCCCGAACCGCGACAAGACGATCATCACCGACCACCGCCCCATCGGCGTGGCCTACATGATCACGCCGTGGAACTTCCCGGCAGCGATGGCGACGCGCAAGCTTGCTCCGGCGTTGGCGGCAGGCTGCACGGCGATTCTCAAGCCGGCGGGGGAGACGCCGCTGACGGCACTGTGGATCGGCGATGTGCTGCAGCGCGCGGGTGCACCGGCCGGCGTGGTCAACATCATCACGACCAGCCAGACCGGCCCGGTGTCCAGTGCGATCCTGGCCGACCCTCGCGTCGCGACCCTGTCCTTCACCGGCTCGACCTACGTGGGCAAGATGCTGCTCAAGCAGACGGCCGATCGCGTGCTGCCGTCGTCGATGGAGCTCGGTGGCAACGCCCCGTTCATCGCCTTCGAGGGCGCCGATGTCGATGCGGCGGTCTCCGGCGCGATGATCGCGAAGATGCGCAACGGCGGTGCGGCCTGCACGGC
>JAPLBU010000446.1:0-10174 GCA_026392575.1 Actinomycetota bacterium
CTCGCGCTCGCTGGCCGCCTGCGAGGGCGCCGTGCTCCTGGTCGATGCCGCCCAGGGCATCGAGGCGCAGACGCTCGCGAACCTGTACCTCGCCCTCGAGAACGACCTGACGGTCATTCCGGTGCTGAACAAGATCGACCTGCCGGCTGCCCAGCCGGAGAAGTACGCGGCCGAGCTCGCGCACATCATCGGGTGCTCGCCCGACGACGTCCTGCTCGTCTCCGCGAAGACAGGCGTCGGTGTCCACGAGCTGCTCGAGAAGATCGTTCGCGAGATCCCCGCTCCCGTCGGTGACGCCGACAAGCCCGCCCGGGCGATGATCTTCGACTCGGTGTACGACACGTACCGCGGCGTCATCACCTACATCCGCGTCATCGACGGCCACATCTCCACGCGCGAGCGCATCCAGATGATGTCGACAGGTGTCATCCACGAACTGCTCGAGGTCGGCGTCATCTCACCGGAGGCCGTGCCCGCGAAGGGCCTCGGCGTCGGTGAGGTGGGCTACCTGATCACCGGCGTAAAGGACGTCCGTCAGTCGCGCGTCGGCGACACCATCACCTCGGAGCGCAAGGGCGCCACGGAGGCACTCGGTGGCTACCGCGACCCCAAGCCGATGGTGTTCTCGGGCCTGTACCCGATCGACGGGTCCGACTACCCCGAGCTGCGCGATGCCCTCGACAAGCTGAAGCTGAACGATGCGGCTCTTGGCTATGAGCCCGAGACATCGCTGGCGCTCGGCTTCGGCTTCCGCTGTGGCTTCCTTGGCCTGCTGCATATGGAGATCGTGCGCGAGCGGCTCGAGCGCGAGGCCGGCCTCGACCTCATCTCCACCGCTCCCAACGTCATCTACCGCGTGTTTAACGACGACGGCGAGGAGATCGTCGTCACGAACCCGAGCGAGTTCCCGACGCTGAAGGTTGCGAAGATCCTCGAGCCGATCGTCCGCTCGACCATCATCCTGCCGAGCGAGTTCGTCGGCACCGTGATGGAACTGTGCCAGCAGCGTCGAGGCACGCTGCTCGGCATGGACTACCTCTCCGAGGACCGCGTCGAGATGCGCTACACGCTCCCGCTGGCCGAGATCGTGTTCGACTTCTTCGACCAGCTCAAGTCGCGCACCCGCGGCTACGCATCCCTCGACTACGACGTGATCGGCGAGCAGGAGGCCGACCTCGTCAAGGTCGACATCCT
Organism: Actinomycetota bacterium; assembly: GCA_026392575.1. Classification (GTDB taxonomy): domain Bacteria; phylum Actinomycetota; class Actinomycetes; order S36-B12; family S36-B12; genus UBA10649. The sequence goes on from JAPLBU010000446.1 coordinate 1,195, forward strand.
GCTGCATGGTGATCCCGTCGATGCCTTCAGCGCGATCGTCCACCGCGACAAGGCGATGGCCTACGGCGTGATGATGACCTCCAAGCTGAAGGAGCTCATCCCGCGCCAGCAGTTCGAGGTGCCCATCCAGGCCGCCATCGGATCCCGTGTCATCACCCGCGAGACGATCCGCGCGATGCGCAAGGACGTCCTCGCCAAGTGCTACGGCGGCGACATCAGCCGCAAGCGCAAGCTGCTGGAGAAGCAGAAGGAGGGCAAGAAGCGGATGAAGATGGTGGGCCGCGTCGAGGTCCCCCAGGAGGCCTTCATCGCAGCGCTGTCAACCTCCGACGCCCCGAAGAAGTAAAGCGGGAATTCGGTGCCCTTCGGGCGAACCCCTGCGCTGGACGAAACGGGATTGCCCGCCCCATTCGGGCTTTACGTCCACGTGCCCTTCTGCGCGAGCCGCTGCGGGTACTGCGACTTCAACACCTACACGGCCACCGAACTGGGCAGTGGGGTGAGTCAGGCCTCCTTCCATGAGGTGCTGGCAGCTGAAGTCCGCTTCGCTGCGCGATCGCTTGGCGCCGACTGCCGACCCGTCGACACCGTCTTCATCGGTGGCGGCACACCGACGCTGCTCGGCGCCGATGCGCTGGTCTCGGTGCTCGACGCCATCCGTGCGGAGTTCGGGCTCGCGCCCGGTGCTGAGGTGTCCACGGAAGCCAACCCTGACAGTGTCGACGAGGCCATGCTCGCGGCGCTGCTCGCAGGCGGGTTCACCCGGATGTCCTTCGGCATGCAGAGCTCGTCGAGCGCGGTGCTGCGCATCCTCGACCGAACGCACACGCCCGGTGCGAGTGTCGATGCGGCGCGCATGGCGAGTCGAGTCGGCTTCGATCACGTCAACCTCGACCTGATCTACGGCACGCCGGGGGAGTCCGACGATGACCTGCGACGCTCGCTCGACGATGCGCTGTCGGCTGGCGTCGATCACGTGTCGGCGTACTCCCTGATCGTCGAGGACGGCACGCCGCTGGCGCGACGCGTGCGTCGAGGTGAGCTGCCAGCACCGGACGACGACGTGCTCGCTGACCGCTACGCCATCGTCGACAGCACCCTGCGCGCGGCGGGCCTCGACTGGTATGAGGTCTCGAACTGGGCGCAGCCGGGAGGAGAGTGCCGGCACAACCTCGGCTACTGGCATGACGACGACTGGTGGGGCATCGGCCCGGGAGCGCACGGTCACCTCGACGGGGTGCGCTGGTGGAACGTCAAGCATCCCCGCACCTACGCGGAGCGGCTCGAGGCGGGTCTATCGCCGGAGGAGGGGCGCGAGGTCCTGACGGCGGAGCAGAAGCACGTCGAGCGCGTGATGCTGGGCATGCGGCTGGCGGAGGGGATGGCCGAATCAGAGCTGCCGGGCGACGTCGTCGGTGAACTCGTTGGCGACGGTCTGGTCGAGGTGGCTGTCGGTCGGGTCGTCCTGACGGAGCGCGGGCGCCTGCTGGCCGACGCTGTCATCCGCCGCCTGCTGGCCTGACGTTCAGGTTCAAGGCGAAGGCCCCGGTCGTTTCCGACCGGGGCCTTCGCTGCGGACCTCCGCGCGTGCTGCTGGGTTACTGACGTGCGCCCAGGACGCGCTTGCCGGCGACGGCAGTTCCGAGGATCCCTGCTGTGAGGAGCGCGAGCGCCCACATCGGCAGAACAGGAGCCTGCGATCCGTCACCAGCCGGGACGGCGGCCGGCACCGTGGCTGCCGCCGGGACGGCGACGGTTGCCGCTGCCGGTGCCGACACGTTCGAGACCGGCACGATCGCGGGAGCTGCCGGTGCGGCAACGGGCGCACCGCAGGCGCCCAGTCGGGCGCCGGTCGGTGTCTTGGCGGCCCGGGCAGCCTCGGCGGCGGCAACTGCCACCGTGCTCGCTGCGTAGTTGGCATCCGCCTGCGAGACCGTGCTGGCGCCCACTCCCGTTCCGGAGTAGTCGACGACGAGGGTGGTGACGCCATCGGCCAGGCAGAAGTCGACCGAACCGCGAGCCGTCTCCGACGCCGCGAAGGTGCCGCCCGTGGTGTCGTTCGGGGTGGTCACCAGGGTGCGCTCGCAGTAGGAGGTCTCACCCTCGAGCGGTCCGGTCCAGCCCGCGGGGCAGACGTCCTCGCCGCGCGGGCGCTCCGGGTACGTGGTCGAGCCGGGGATGAGCTGCTGGCAGATGAGCCCGTCGGCTGATCCGCCCCGCGCGGTGTATCCCTCCGGGCAACTCCAGGCGCTGGACGGGCGGGTCAGGTACTCGCCCTGATATATGGCCGAATAGGGGTAGTACCTCTCGAAGGTGTAGCAGGCATCGCCGTGCTCGGGTGTGATGCTCCCCATCCCGACTGCGCAGGTGCCGGGGGTGTTCACAACACCGGGACGCACGCGCTCCGTCCACGAATCCTCGACCACGAGCTCACACCTTGTCGCGTCGAAGTTCGTCTCCGGTGCCTCGCACTCGCCGTATCCCGGGGTGGCATCCACGCGCTCGTACTTCTCGCAGCTGCCGCCGTTGAGGCTGTAGCCGTCGGGGCAGGTTGCCGCCGCCTCAGCGGGCGTGGCGCCGAGGGCGACGAGGCCCAGTACGGCGATGGATGCGGCGGTCAGGATGGTCAGTGCCGTCCGGCCGCGACGACGCGGGGTCGTGCTCGTCGGGGATGTCTTGCTCATGGCGTCCTCACCTGTTGACGGGAGACCTGAGCACGCCCAAGTCGAGTGGATCGCAGTGGAACACTCCGTAAGCACGCGTGCAAATGACACCTAGGGTTTTCCCTAGGTGCGCCTCTATGGCGGGGGTGGCCGGCGAGTCAGATCCGTTAGGCGCTGGCTGCCGCGCTGACGGTCTCGGCGGACACTGCAGCGGCGCCGGCACGTCGGCCGGCCAGGTGAACTCGCACGACGTAGATGACCAGGGCGGCCCAGGCGATGCCGATCCCGATGAGGACGGCGGTCATCGTGCCGCTCGGCACTCCGAAAGCCTTCATCAGGGTCAGGGAGTTCGTGAAGATGATCATGCCGCCGACGGCCACGCCCATGACGCGCATGGGGAGCCGGTGCGCGATCCACGCGCCAAGTGGTGCCGCGAGGATGCCACCGAGCATGAGGGGGAGCAGGATCTGCCAGTTCAGGGCGGAGGTCCCGAGGCCGATGAGGAAGCCGATGCTGGCGGCAACGGCGACCAGGAATTCGGCGGCGTTCATCGTGCCGATGACGCGGTTGGGTGCCATTCGGCCGTTGGCCAGCAGTGCGGGAGTCGTCACGGGACCCCACCCGCCGCCACCCGTCGCGTCGACGAAGCCGCCGATGAGTCCGAGGGGGGCCAGGAAGCGAGTCCCGGGTCGGCCCTTCTTGAGCGCGACAGTGCGGTGCCGCAGGAAGCGGAAGAGCACGTAGATGCCCAGGATCAGCAGCAGTGCGCTGGCCCACGGCCGCGCGGCCTGCGTTGAGAGTCCGGACAGCAGGGTCGCGCCGAGGAATGCCCCGATGGCGCCCGGCAGCGCGATCCGCCGCAGGACCGTCTTGTCGACGTTGCCCATCCGCGCATGCGAGATGGCGCTGGCGGCCGTCGTCCCGATCTCGGCGAGGTGCACGGAGGCCGAGGCGGCTGCCGGGGAAAGGCCGATGGCGATGAGCAGGGTTGAGGAGGTGAGGCCGTAGCCCATGCCGAGGGAGCCATCGACGAGCTGGGCGCCGAACCCGGCGAGGGCGATCAGGAGCAGGGGAAGCATGGATCATGTCTATCTGGTTAGTAGACAATATGCAAGCTGACACGCAGGAGCTGAGAGAAGGGCGGAGCCGGTCCTCGCGGGCGGACCGCCGATGAGGCCATACACTTGGCACTCACGGGAGTTGAGTGCCAAGCAACCGCCGTTGACCAGGAGGTGGGCATGCTCGAGGAGCGTCGGCTCGCCGTCCTGCGTGCCATCGTCGAGGACTATGTCTCAACGCACGAGCCGGTCGGTTCGAAGGCGCTCGTCGAGCGACACAACCTCGGAGTCTCGCCGGCCACCATCCGCAACGACATGGCCGCTCTCGAGGACGAGGGCTTCATCGCTCAGCCGCACACGAGCGCCGGTCGCGTGCCCACTGATCTCGGCTACCGGATGTTCGTCGACCGCCTCGCCGGCGTGAAGCCGCTGAGCCCGCCGGAGCGCCGCGCTATCCAGCAGTTCCTCGACGAGGCCGTCGACCTTGACGATGTCATGTCGCGCACGGTCCGGCTGCTCGCGCAGATCACGCGACAGGTCGCGCTGGTGCAGTACCCGTCGCTGTCGCGCAGCACCGTCCGGCACGTCGAGCTCGTCGCCCTCAGCAGCACGCGGCTGATCGTCGTGATCATCGTCGACTCCGGCCGGGTCGAGCAGCGCATCATCGAGTGTCCCGGTCCCGTACCCGAGTCGACGCTCGCCGATCTGCGTGCTCGGCTCATTGCAGCGCTGGCCGGCAGGACCTTCTCGTCCGTCCCCGAGTCGGTGGTCGACCTCGAGGAGGGGTTCGTTCTCGACGATCGGCCGACCGTGCACGCGGTCGTCTCGGCGGTCCTTGAGATGGTCACCGAGCGGCTCGACGAGCGGGTCGTTCTCGGCGGCACCGCGCACCTTGCGCGCTATGGCGAGTCGTTCCCGATCGCCATCCAGCCCGTCCTGGAGGCACTCGAGGAGCAGGTCATCCTGCTGCAGTTGCTGGGCGAGGCCACGACGCCGCAGGGTGTCACCGTGCGGATCGGCCACGAGAACCCCATCGAGGGGCTGGAGGCCACATCGGTCATCACGGCCCAGTACGCCCTCGGCGACCGTGCGGTCGCCTCGCTCGGTGTCGTGGGCCCGACGCATATGGACTATCCGGGGACTATGTCGGCCGTCCACGCTGTTGCCCGATACGTCAGTCGCATTCTGGACGAGCAGTGACCGCGCGAGCATGGAGATGACCCGTTGAGCACCGACTACTACGCGCTCCTGGGCGTCTCGCGCGATGCCACCGCCGAGGAGATCAAGAAGTCATACCGCCGGCTGGCCCGCGAGCTGCACCCGGACGTCAACCCCGATCCGGAGCACCAGGAACGGTTCAAGCTCGTCACCGCCGCATACGAGGTCCTCAGCGACCCTGAGAAGCGTCAGATGTACGACCTCGGCGGCGATCCGCTCAATGCGGGCGCGCCGCGGTCAGGACGCCCTGATCCGCTTGCAGGTTGACCTGGCCGATGCAGTCTTCGGCAGCACGCGCGACCTGACGGTCGACACCGCGGTCCGCTGCGCTGCATGTGACGCCGCTGGCACCGCGCCGGGCAGCACCACGGAGACCTGCGTGATGTGCAAGGGGCGCGGCGAGATCCAGCAGGTCCAGCGATCCTTCCTCGGCCAGGTCATGACATCGCGACCCTGCCCGCAGTGCCAGGGATTCGGCACGACCATCCCGCACCCATGCCCGGAGTGCTCGGGCGACGGGCGCGTTCGCACGCGCCGCACGCTGACGCTGCAGATCCCGCCGGGCGTCGACACCGGCACGCGCATTCAGTTGGCCGGCGAAGGCGAGGTCGGCCCCAACGGGGGTCCGGCCGGCGACCTCTTCGTCGAGATCGTCGTTGCCGAGCACGAGATGTTCGAGCGCCGGGGTGATGAACTCCACTGCATCGTCACGGTCCCGATGACGTCGGCTGCCCTTGGCACCAGCATGAGCCTCGACACCCTCGACGGCGCCACGTCGATCGACATCCGGCCGGGCACGCAGTCGGGGGAGACCCTGCTGGTCAAGGGTCAGGGAGCCGGTCGCCTGCGGTCAGCGGGGCGCGGCGACCTGCATGTCCACCTGCGGGTGCAGACCCCCACGCGGCTCGACCCCGAGCAGGAGGAACTGCTCCGCTCATTTGCGGCGCTGCGCGACGAGACGACTGTCCAGGTCGGCGCTTCTTCAGGGGAGCAGGCGGGCGGGCTCTTCTCCCGGCTCAAGGACGCGTTCACCGCGAAGTGACCGCACCCGTGTTCGTCGTGCCCGAGGCCGATCTCGCAACCGCGACGGTCGGCAGCATCGTGCGCGTGGGCGGACCGGAGGGTCGGCATGCGATCACGGTTCGACGCCTTACGGCAGGGGAGTCCGTTGCCCTCGTAGACGGCACCGGGCGACGGGCATCGGGCGTCGTTTCCCATGTGGTCGACCGGCAGGCATTCGACGTCGACGTCACCGCCTTCGAGACCGAGACCGCCCCGCAGCCGCGACTCGTCGTTGTGCAGGCCCTTCCCAAGGGTGAGCGCGGTGAACTCGCCGTCGAGCTGCTCACGGAGGTGGGCGTGGATGTGATCGTGCCGTGGGCCGCCGCCAATTGCGTGACCCAGTGGCGGCCGGATAGATCCGAGCGGGCACACCGACGCTGGGCCGATGCGGCCTTGGCCGCGGCCAAGCAGTCTCGACGGGCCCGATTTCCGGCCGTCGAGCCGCTCGCATCGACCGCCGACGTCGTGGCGCGTATCTCCTCGGCCTCGCAGGCGCTGGTCCTGCATGAGTCCGCCACCGCCCCGATCGGCGCTGTTCGCGTGGTGCCTGCAGGTGATCTCGTCCTCGTGATCGGCCCCGAGGGGGGCCTGACGCCGGTCGAGATCGCGGCGTTCGCGGACGCTGGGGCCACGACCGTCCGGCTCGGTCCGTCGGTCCTGCGCACATCCTCTGCGGGCATGGCGGCCGCCAGCGTGGTTCTGGCTTCGAGCGGCCGCTGGTCCGTGGAAGGATGACGGAGTGACCGACTGCCTGTTCTGCGCGATCGCCGCTGGCGACATCCCCGCTGATGTCGTCCATCGCGACGACGAGATCCTGGCTTTCCGCGACACCTCGCCACAGGCGCCGGTGCATGTGCTGGTGATCCCGCGCGCGCACTTTGCCAACGCTGCCGACCTCGCCAGGGTCGACCCCGCGCTGGCCGGCCGACTCCTCAACGTCGCGGGCGATATCGCGGCTCAGGAGGGGGTGGCCGAGTCGGGCTACCGCCTCGTCACCAACACTGGTGCGGGTGCCGGCCAGTCGGTCGATCATGTCCACTTCCACCTGCTGGGCGGCCGCGGCCTGTCCTGGCCTCCCGGCTGATCGGCACACAGATGACGCAGACCGCACCCGACGCGCCCATGGCGCGGACGACCATCGTGATCCCGCACTCGCTGCCGATGGTGGCGCTTCTCGGCTCGGACGATGAGTACCTCCGGCTGGTCGAGGAGGCATTCCCGACCACCGACATCATGGCTCGCGGCAACGAGATCACCCTGTCGGGTTCACCTGCCGACGTCGGGATCATCGACACCCTCGTTGGCGAGATGCTCGCGGTCCTGCGCACGGGGCAGGCGCTCACCGCCGAGTCCGTCGACCGCAGCATCACGTTGATGCTGTCGGGCACCCGGCCATCCGAGGTGCTCACAGCCAACATCCTCAGCAACCGCGGTCGAACAATCCGCGCCAAGACGCTGAACCAGAAGCGCTATGTCGATGCGATCGACAACAACACCATCGTCTTCGGGATCGGGCCAGCAGGTACGGGCAAGACATACCTCGCGGTCGCGAAGGCCGTTCAGGCCCTGCAGGCCAAGCAGATCAACCGCATCGTGCTCACGCGCCCGGCAGTCGAGGCTGGTGAGCGGCTCGGCTTCCTGCCCGGCACGCTGTCCGAGAAGATCGATCCCTATCTGCGTCCGCTCTACGACGCGCTGCACGACATGATCGATCCTGACTCCATCCCGCGGCTCATCACCAGTGGCGTGATCGAGATCGCCCCGCTCGCGTACATGCGCGGCCGCACGCTGAACGACTCGTTCATCATCCTCGACGAGGCGCAGAACACGTCGGCCGAGCAGATGAAGATGTTCCTGACCCGGCTGGGCTTCGGGTCGACCATGGTCGTCACGGGCGACGTCACACAGGTCGACCTGCCGGGCGGCACGACGAGCGGGCTGCGGGTCGTCTCCGACATCCTCGAGGGGATCGACGATGTCGCCTTCTGTCGGCTCACATCCCAGGATGTCGTGCGACACAAGCTGGTCGGGCGAATCGTCGACGCCTACGAGAAGTACGACGCGAAGCGCGCCACGTGACAGCGGTGACCGTGCTGAACGAGTCGGGTGTGCCGTGCGACGCGGAAACGCTCGACAGTCTCGCGGCGTACCTGCTGGCCGCCCTGCGGCTTCACCCCGACTGCGAGCTCGGGATCACCCTCGTCGACGTCGAGCGGATGACGACCCTGCATGAGGACTGGATGAACGAGCCGGGCCCCACGGATGTGCTGTCGTTTCCTATCGACGAGCTGCGGAGCGCCGCGGACGGCGCGGTGGCGACGGTGGGCATCCTCGGCGACATCGTCCTGTGCCCGGCTTTCGCACTGGCGCAGGCGGCCGTGGCTGGTCGCAGCCTCGACGAGGAGCTGCAGTTCCTTACTACGCACGGCACCCTGCATCTGATCGGCTACGAACACGACACTGAGGCTGACTACGCGGAGATGTTCGCGCTGCAGGACACCCTGCTCGAGGGTTGGCGACGTCCATGACCACCGATGCCTGGCTCGTCGTTCTGGCCGTCTTGCTTGTTGCCGTCGCCGGATTGCTGACGAGTGCCGAAACAGCGATCGCCCGCGTCAGCCGCTCGCAGGTCGACGATGCACGCAGGGAGGGTGACGGTCGGGCCGCACGGCTGCTGCTGCTTCTGCAGGACCGGCCGAGGCATGTCAATGTCCTGCTCTTCCTCTCCACCGTGGCAACTGTCACCGCGACGGTGCTCGTCGGTTTCGTCTGCGTCGATGCGCTGACCGATCCCGGCGGTTCACCCGTGGGCGCCCTGGTCCTGGCCGTGGTGCTGATGGTGATCGCGTCCTATGTCGTCGTGGGGGTCGCGGCACGCACTCTCGGCCGCCAGCACTCCGAGCGCATTGCCATGGCCGCGGCTGGGCCGGCGCGTTTCCTGGCCACGATTATCGGTCCGCTGGCGAGCCTGCTCATCCT
>JAPLBU010000446.1:10256-11425 GCA_026392575.1 Actinomycetota bacterium
ACCGCGAAGGGCCGTTCGCCTCGCAGGCCGAGTTGCGCGAGATGGTCGATCAGGCCGAGGCCGATGACCTCATCGAGGATGACGAGCGGCAGATGATCCACTCGGTATTCGAACTGGGCGACACCTTCGCCAAGGAGGTGATGGTCCCGCGCACGGAGATGGTCTTCGTTGAGCGAAGCAAGACCCTGCGCCAGGCCATGTCACTCGGCCTGCGGTCCGGGTTCTCCCGCATTCCCGTCATCGGCGAGAACTCCGACGACATCGTAGGAATCGTCTACCTGAAGGACATCGTTCGGCGCGTCTTCGAGCACCGTGAGGCCGAGCAGTCCGAGCGCGTCGAGTCCCTGATGCGCGTGCCGTACTTCGTTCCCGACAGCAAGCCCGCCGATGCGCTGCTGCGCGATATGCAGTCAGCCCGCGTGCACATGGCGGTCGTTGTCGACGAGTACGGCGGCACCGCCGGGCTGGTCACTATCGAGGACATCCTCGAGGAGATCGTCGGCGAGATCGCCGACGAGTACGACACGGCTGCCCCTGAGGTGGCGGAACTGGCCGACGGTGCCTTCCGCGTCCTTGCGCGCATGCACGTGGATGATTTCGCCGACCTCATCGGCATCGAGATCGACTCCGAGGACGAGGGCGTCGACACGGTTCTCGGCTTCGTGGCCAAGCGACTGGGTCGGGTGCCGATTCCCGGTGCCAGCGCGGATGTCGATGGCTGGCGGCTGACCGCCGAGCAGGGGGCGGGCCGGCGCAACAGGATCGGCACGGTGCTGGCTCAGCGCGTCAGCGTCGATGATGCGAAGGCTCCGGAGGCCGACGATGCCTGACGCCCTCGAGGCCGAAGACGCGAAGCTCGTGGCGCTTGCTCGCGGGGCCCGCGGCCGCGTGGGTGCCGTCTCCGGCGCAGCAGTGCGCGACGAGACGGGCCGCACCTACGCCGGTGCCGATGTCGTGCTGCCTTCCCTGTCGATCTCCTCGTTGGCCCTGGCCGTGGCGCAGGCGGTCGCGGCGGGTGCACGTGGGGCCGAGGCGGCCGTCGTCGTCGGTCCCGATCCGACCAGTGACGACATCGAGGTACTCCGCGACCTGGCGGGCTCGGGAATCGCACTGCTCGTGTGCTCGTCGGACGGCGCTGTCCGCACCCGGCTGACCACGTGACCCCCAAG
>JAPLBU010000446.1:11471-14209 GCA_026392575.1 Actinomycetota bacterium
TCGCCGTCCTCGGCGCCGCCCTCCTGTTCGGCACTGCCGGCACTATCCGGCAGCTGCTGGCTCCCGATGCCCCAGGTCCGGGAGTCGCGGCACTGCGTCTCATTGTCGGCGCCGCCGGATTGGTCGCGTTCGTCGTCTGGCGTCGCGATGGGGCGTCGCTTGCTGCCCTGTGGCGGCGACCTCGCGTCTGGCTCATGGGCCTTGCTGTTGCGGGCTATCAGGCCTTCTTCTTCATCGGTACGGCTCGCACTGGTGTGGCCGTCGCGGCCCTCATCGCCCTGGGGAGCGCCCCCTTCCTCTCCGGGCTGCTGGGGTGGGCGCTGCGTGAGGGGGCGCCGGGCTGGACCTGGGCCGCCAGCACGGCCATCGGCGTTCTCGGCCTCGGACTGCTGGTCGAGGGCAGCCTGAGCAGTGGTGACGCGCTGGGGATGCTATCGGCCCTCGCGGCCGGCGCCTGCTATGCCGTGTTCACCGTGGTGGGAGTGGGCCTGTCGAGGGAAGGTTTCAGCGGGAGTTCTGTCCTGGCCTCGTCATTCTCGATCGGAGCGGCGATCCTCATCCCGGCGGTGTTCATGTCCACCTGGTGGCTGACGCCAGGCGGCATGATGGTCGTCCTATGGCTCGGCCTCGCGACGACGACCGTCGCCTACCTGCTGTTCGGAGTCGGGCTGAAGGTCCTGCAGCCCGGGCATATTGCGACACTCACGCTGTTCGAGCCCGCAGTGGCGACCATCCTCGGCGTGGTGGTCCTGGGTGAGCCGCTGGCAGCGGTGGGATGGATGGGGTGCCTCCTGGTCGTCAGTGCCATAGCGTTGCTGGGGATCGCCGAGAATCGACGCGAACCGTCAAGCACCGAGCAGGAGGCCGTGGCATGACCAGCCCGATCTTCCGCAGTGGCTTCGCCTGCCTCGTCGGCCGCCCGAACGCGGGCAAGTCGACGCTGACCAACGCCATGGTCGGACGGAAGGTCGCGATCACGTCCGATCGTCCGCAGACCACGCGACGTGTCCTGCGCGGCATCGTCAACCGTCCCGATGGTCAGCTCATCATGGTCGACACTCCAGGGCTGCATCGGCCGCGGACCCTGCTCGGTGAGCGGCTCAACGACCAGGTGCGCGAGACCTGGTCGAGTGTCGACGTCGTCGGCCTGTGCATCCCGTCGAACCAGTCGGTAGGCCCGGGCGATCGCTTCATCGCCACCCAGTTGTCGCACCTGCGCTCCAAGCCCATCGTCGCGATCGTGACGAAGACCGACACGGTGAGCAAGGCGATTCTTGCTGAGCGCCTTGCCCAGGTTGCGGACCTCGCGGAGCAGATCGGCTTTGAGTGGACCGAGGTGATTCCGCTGTCCGCGCGGACGGGCGACCATGTCCTCCTCCTCGCCGAGCGGCTGATCTCGCACATGCCCGAGGGCCCGGTGCTCTTCCCGGAGGGCGATGACGGCGAGGGGCAGACGATCGAGGTCGCGGTGGCTGAGCTGATCCGCGAGGCCGCACTCGACGGAGTCCAGGATGAGCTGCCGCACTCGATCGCCGTCGTGGTCGAGGAGATCGAGCCCCGACTCGATCGACCGGCCGATCGTCCCCTGACGGATGTGCGGGCGTCGCTTTTCGTCGAGCGCGACACGCAGAAGGCGATCGTCATCGGCAAGGCCGGTTCGCGCCTCAAGCAGGTTGGCACGCGGGCACGTCGCGAGATCGAGCTACTGCTGGGCGTGCCGATCTACCTCGACATCCGGGTGAAGGTCGCCAAGGACTGGCAGAAGGACCCGAAGCAGCTTCGCCGCCTCGGCTTCTAGCCGTACCTGCCCGGGACAAATCGGCAAGGATGCCCCTCCGCACAGCCCTCATCACCCGTTTGTCCCGGAATCCGGGACAAACGGGTGATCAGGGGGTGCTGGTGGGGGATCCTCACCGATTTCTCCCAGTGCGGTCGGGCCTATCCCGGTGCGGGTGGGCGAGCGACGGCTCAGTCGGCGTTGCGCTCGACGTAGGGGTGAACGTCGTAGCGCTGCCCGTAGGCCTCGAAGATCGCGATGATGATCGCCGCCAGTGGGATGCCGATGATCGCCCCGATGGGTCCGAACAGGGCGGCGCCGATGAAGACTGAGGCGAGTGCCACGCCGGAGTTGATGTCCATCGTCTTGGTGGAGATCCGCGGCGTGAAGACGTAGTTCTCGATCTGCTGGTAGACCGTCGCGAAGATCACGATCCACAGCACGTCGATCGGCTCCTCGAAGATGGCGAAGAGGGCCGGCAGCGCGACGCCGATGTACGTTCCGATGGTTGGGATGAACTGGCTGACGACGCCCGCGAAGATGCCCATGGGAAGCCACCATGGGATATCGATCAGGTAGAAGAAGCCGCAATGGAAGGCGGCCGACAGCGTTGCGAGGGCCAGCTTCGAGATGACGAACCCGCCGGCCTTGCGCACTGCGATATCCCACACCTGAATGAAGACAACCTGGCGCGCGGGCTTCAGCCACGACGCGATGAATCGCTTGATGCGGGGCGAGTCTGCGGAGAAGTAGAACGAGAACACCAGGATCGTGACGAAGTCGAAGACGATGCCGACGACTCCGGCCAGAACCCCGAAGATTCCACCCGCCAGCGATGTGGCGAGGTCGGTGATCTGGTCGCTCGTGAGGTTGAGGTTGTTGAGCAGAGTGACGGGGTCGATCCGGGTATTGAAGGTTCGATTGACCCATTCGACAATGTTGAGGACGAGGTCCGGAAGGG
>JAPLBU010000129.1:0-7937 GCA_026392575.1 Actinomycetota bacterium
GCCGGGTCGAGCGGATGGACCCCATGCTCGCGGTTCGGAGAGTAGGGCTCGGAACACAGATACCCGACGGTCACCTCGTCGGACAGCGCACAGAACGCATGACCGAGGCCCTCGGAGATGTACAGCCCCGTGCGGGTCGTGTCATCAAGTTCGATGGCATCCCACTGTCCGAAGGTCGGCGAACCCACCCGGATGTCGACGACGACGTCGAGGATGCGTCCGGCGAAGCACTGGACGTACTTGGCCTGGCTGGGCGGCACGTCAGCGAAGTGGATCCCTCGGACGGTGCCCTTGCGGGAGGACGAGATGTTCATCTGCTGAAGGGTGAAGGGGTGGCCGATGGCCGTCTCGAGGGTCATGCCCTTGTACGACTCGAGGAATACCCCGCGCTCGTCGGGGCGAAGGACGGGCGTGAACGACCACACACCCTCGATCGACAACGGAGTCACCTGCACGCGGCGAGGTTACCAGTGGGCAGCGTGGGGGATCTGCGACAAGGACTGTCGGTACGGTGGTGACGTGAAGGTCACCATGATGGGCACGCGGGGCGTGCCCGCTCTCTATGGTGGCTTCGAGACCGCGGTAGAGGAGATCGGCCGGCGACTGGTCGCCCGGGGCTACGACGTCACGGTCTACTGCAGTAACCCTGGCCAGACCATCACCGAGTACGAGGGCATGAAACTTGTGAACGCCCCCGCCCTGCGGCATCGCATGGCGGAGACTCTCTCGCACAGTGCGGTGAGCACCGTGCACGCCATTGTCCGCGACCATCCGGATGTCGTGCTTCTCCTGAATGCGGGCAACGCCCCCATGCTCAAGCCGCTTGCGCTCGCTGGGATCCCCACGGCCATCCTTCTCGATGGGCTGGAGTCCAAGCGCGAGAAGTGGCGTGGTGCGGGCGCGAAGTACTACCGCTGGGCAGAGCGCGCCTCAGTGAAGTGGGGCCGCGAGGTCATCGCCGATGCGCAAGCCATCGCTGATCACGTGGAGCGTGAGTATGGGCGCACCTGCGTGGTGATCCCCTACGGCGCCGAAGTCATCAATCCAGCGTCCGATCGACTCGTCGAGCTCGCCCTCACCCCGCAGGGCTTCCATCTGGTTGCGCGCTTCGAGCCGGAGAATCACGTGCTCGATGCGGTTCACGCCTATCGCGAGAGTGGCGAGACGCGTCCACTCGTTGTCGTCGGCAGCGCGCCGTACTCGCAGTGGTACGTCGACAAGGTGCATGAAGCCGCGCGCAGCGATCCGCGAATCCGCTTCACCGGGGGCATCTACGACCAGGAGCTGCTCGACCAGCTCTATGGCCATGCCCGCACGTACATTCACGGCCACTCCGTTGGCGGAACGAATCCGTCGCTGCTGCGGGCCATGGGTGCGGGTGCGCCCGTGCTGGCCTACGACGTTGAGTTCAATCGGGAAGTCACGGCGGATCAGGCACTCTTCTGGGCGGATGCGGGCGCCCTCACGGGGATTTTGGACGGGATTGCAGCGGGCACGCACGACGAACGGCTGGCTGAACTGCGCGCCTTGGGGCAGCAACGCATCCGTGATGCCTATCAGTGGGACACTGTTACCGACGATTACGAGGCTCTGATCCAGAAGCTGGCGAAGAGTAGGAGGGCGCGGCGATGACTCGCGTGGTCGCGTTGGTGGTGACGCACAACTCCATGCGCTGGATCGACGAGACGCTCGCCAGTATCACGGCACAGGACCGGATGCCAGACTCAATCGTTGTCGTTGACGATGCCTCGACTGACGGCACTCGGGAATGGGTACGTGAGCTTCTTGGCGAACGGGTGACGATCGTCCCGTCGACGGCAGCGTCAGAGGACCGCACCACTCGCATCGCGCACAACTTCCGGCAGGGTGTGCAGGCCTGCGAGCCAGGCGACATCGTGGTGCTTGGTGATCACGACGACATCTGGCATCCCGATCGGGTCAGTCATCAGGCGAGTCTCTTGGAGGAGTTGCCGGATGTCGCGATGGTGGCATCCGATGGCCGACTCGTCGACGAGGCAGGGAACCCGCAAGGCGGGACCCTGCGCACAACCTTCCCCGTTCGCGCGGGCTTCAATGAGCTGTCAGAAGCGGAGCGGATGAGCGTGGTCCTGCGTCGATCGGTGGCCACCGGAGGTGCCAGCGCGGTTAGGCGCACGGCATTTGCCGATGTGTACATTCCCGATGGCTGGCTACACGATCGCTGGTGGAGCCTCGTCGCGGCGGCGCGTGAGCAGTTGCTCCTCGACGATGCGCTTGTCATCGACTACCGGGTATCCGCCGGTCAGGAGGTCGGTCTCGACACCGGTCTCCAGGAGCACGCGAAACTGGCCCGCCTCATCGCGGGAGCAAGCGGCGTACGGACGAGCATGAGCAAGATGGACGACATCCGCCAGCGGCTGGTGCCCTTCGCCACGGAAGCGACGAAACCGGAACTCACTGGTACACGGTTACTCCGCAACCTGATGTAGCCCTCAGCCGGGCCATCGCAGGTGCACGACGCACACGTGTGCGTCCGGGGATCCGATCCCGAGGAACGGAACCGTCGTGCAGGCTGGATCGGTTGGCAGGGCCCACCGTGGCAGCGAGGCTCGGAAGGTGTCGATCTGCTCGAGCGTCGGGGCATACATGGCAATCGCGGTCGGGTGCCGTGTCTCGAGATCAGCTGCTTCCGTGGGACTCAGGACGGCGCCCTGAGCCACGTTGTTGTACCAGCCCCAAAGCTGCATGGCGGCGATCCCCGCGGTGAGACGGTCGGCGTCGGTCCAGATGCCGACCGTGTCGTCGGTGGTGGTGTTGGCGAGCACGAACTCCTGGGCGGCCACCTTCGATCGCATGAGCAGTTCGGCATCGAAGTCGACGTAGGCGGCGCGCAGCGGGAACTGCCCGTAGATCCCGAGGAGCCCGCGGCCGTTCTGCAGCAGTTGCGATCCGATGGCAAGGGATGACAGCGCGAGGACGACGACGATGCCGGTCGCCGTTGCGGCAGTGCCGCGAAGGAGCGCAGCACTCGCGATGACGAGGAGCAGCACGGTGCCTGCGATGACCAGTGCCTGTGTCATCGCCAGGTCCTGATCGAAGTGCCCAGCCCAGATGGTGAGTGGGACGGCCGCCGCGAACACTGCCCAGCCGCCGACTCCGAGGCTCCGTCGGCCGACAAGAGCACCGAAGCCGATAGCCACGGCGGCAAGGGCCCCGGCCCACAGCTTGGCGACATAGGTCGGTGCTTCGAGCCACGGCCCGGGCACGAGGAGGACGTAGCTCCAGGTGAAGGCGACATTGACGACGGCGACGACGACTGCCGCGATACCCCAGCGGCTCGCTCTCGTGGCGACGATGGCGATGAGGGCAATGGCCACCGCCAGCATGGGAACGAGCAGGGCGACGTCTCGTCGCCATACGTCGGGGTCTCCGACGAAGCTCGCGTAGTCCAGCCGTGAATTCCAGGTGACGTAGGTCGACAGCCAGTTGCGCCCCGGGAAGATGATCGCTCCGGCAGCGAGCAGCAGTGCGAAGACGATTCCGAATCCGGCGACCCCGGCGATGGCATCGCGGCCGAGATGCCGCCAGCGACGCTCGGGGTCGTTGACCAATGCGATGACCCGCAAGCCCAGCCACATCGACATACCGAGCATCAGGGCATAGGGATTGAGCATGACCAGCCAGCCGGCGACGGCACCGGAGAGCACGACCGGCAGCCACGGGCGGTGTGGCGCGGCGAGGCTGCCCCACGTCCCGAGGGCGAGCAGCAGCAGGATCGCCGCGATGATCGTGCCGGTGAGATAGGTGTTGCCGACGAACGACAGCACCATCGTGTTGAGGCTGGCCAGGCCTGCGACGATCGTGGCGAGCTGACGGGTGCTGACCATCCGCACCATCGCGTACAGCGACCCGACAATCAGCGCGATGAGCAGGAACCGCCAGACGGCGAAGCCGAGCCATGGATCCAGGGTCGTGACGAGCAGCCGCACGGGGGCGAGGTAGCCCAGTCGCGTCCACGTATAGGCCGGGTCGATGGAGCGATCGGCGACGTCATCACCGAAAAGCGCGAGGGACGCGTAGAACTCCGAGTCGGGGGAGTTGAAGCCGACCCAGGTGCGGGATCCGGTGAGGAAGGCGCACGCGAGGCTGATCGCCAGCACGATGCCAGCGTCGACGAGGGCTCCCTGTGCCCGTGATCGGGTCGAAGAGCGAGTCACGCAGTTCAGGCTACCGGCGCAGGAGAGCCTGGGGCAGACGCAGCCGGCGACGAGGCCGATCGGTGGCAGCGCGAAGGAACTGATGGCTGATCGGTATTGGCATCATTCGGATGTCCGCGTCAGCAGCGTCGTTCAGGATGCTGTGCCGCACGGTGAGGCGGTCGACAATCATCGCCAGTCTCTCGAGTTCCGCAGACTCCTGTGCCGTCACGGTGAGTTGGGGATGATCTTTCGGGGCAATGTGGTTCGCGTGCCAGTGCGAATCGGGGTCGTACTCGGTGAAGGTGCCCGACCAGCCGAAGTGACGACTGAGATCGCTGACGGCGGCGTTCACATTGTCACGGCTGTACTGGTGCGCGATCGCCATGCATTGCACAGGTGAAAGGCCGGCATTCAGGTGGGAGGCCAGCGCACGGACCACCTCAGCCCCCCGGTTGGCGATCCACTCTTCCCGCACGAGGAGAGCTCCGGGAAGTTGGCCGAACGCGGAATCGATGCTCTCGATGTCGCGGGTCAGCCAGGTCAGCAGCTCTTGACGAGGTGCTGACTGGGTACGGACGAGGGAGGCGAACGCCTGGGTCGGATCCCTGAAGATGCCGACCAGGTGGATATTGGGGTGGGGCATCATTTTGCGGAGGGTTTCGACCGCATGCGCCTGATGGGACTTCACCACGCGGGCATCGAATTGGCGGGGGTCGGGTGGGGGGTGGCCCTGAACCCAGCCTTCCGCACGAATATTCGCGCAAGCCGCCACCCCGCGGACGACGTTGTACAGCCACGTGGTGCCGGAACGGGGCGGCCCCCAGAGGAGGGCGATGCCACCTGTATTCATGCTGTGCCCTTCGGGTTCACCCCCCGTTTCCCCTGCCGTAACCTACAGGACATCACGCACTTCCCGGTGTGGACTCCGGGGGACACGTCGATTCGGGTTGAGGGACCGTAGGCTTCCACCGTGACGTCAGCAGTGAACTCGAGGCGCGTCCTGCTCGATGTCACCGATCTTGTGGAGTTTCTGCAGCGGCAGGAGTCGGTGTCCGGAGTGCAGCGGGTGATCGCGGAGACGGCACCCCATCTCCTTGCTGCAGATCCAGGTGCATCCCCGGTCATCCTTGATCGTGGGCGAGGGGTTTTCGTCGGGCTGTCACCGGCCGAGACGGCACTATTGATCACCCGCGGTGCGTCGGCTGCGGCCGAAATCGGACGAAGTGAACTGTCAACCGCCGCCGCGGCATGCCTCGCCCGGGCAACCACAGCTGATCCCGTGCGTATCGACGACACCTGCACCCTGGTCTTCCTCGGTGCCGTGTGGATCAATGATGCGCTGATGCTCGCTGCGCGCGACGCGCATGCTGCCGGTGCGCGTTGCGTCTACCTGCTGTACGACCTGACACCGGTGCTCGAGACCGGACACACCGCGGCTGTCAACCAACTCTTCGACCGATACCTCAACCTCATCACACAGACCGCATCCCGCATCCCAGCCATCTCCGAGTCGAGTCGCCGCGACTACGAGCACCACTGTGTGAAACGGGACTGGGATTCCGTACCGGGCAGTGTCACCGGGCTCCCCTGCGGCATAACTCCCGACCAGTTCGACACGCTGGAGTCGCCGTGGCCGCGGCCCTATGTGCTGTTCGTCGGCACGGTGGAGTCGCGCAAGAACCACCTAATGGCGTTGCGTGCATGGCAGGTGCTGCTAGATCGCCATGGACCGGCAAACGTGCCGGATCTCGTCTGCGTCGGCCGGCTCGGCTGGCATGCGGATACGTTCTTGCGCGAATACGTTGAGTCGGCCGGGCTTGGCGGAAAGCTGAGCGTCCTGTCGTCCAGCGTTACCGACGAGGAGCTCGCCTGTTTCTACGCGCACGCGGAGTTCACGATCTACCCATCTCGCTACGAGGGCTGGGGGCTCCCGGTGTCCGAGAGTCTGGCCTTCGGTCGACTGCCGGTGGTCGCGTACAACTCATCGCTGCCAGAGGCTGGTCGGGACCTCGCCGCCTACTTCCGCTCCGACGACCTAGATGATTTCGTGCACGTAATCGAGACCCGAGCGCTAGACCTGCCGGCACGAAACGAGGCGGAGGCACGCATTCGAGCGGATCGCGCTCCCGCGATTACCTGGGCCGATGTGGCCGACACTATGCGCGACGAGGTGGCGGCTGCGGCCGCTGCGGAAGCGAGGACACCGGTGATCCCAGAGATCGAGCTCGGCCGCGAGTACATGCTGGCTGTCGGCCAACCTGCACCCGATGCCGGGCACGCCGATCAGTACCTCGCGCATCTGCAGGACGACGGATTGACGCCGATGCTGCGACAGCCGCGGGGTGAGCGCGACTACGAAGTCGTCGATGCGGCGGTGATCGGCACCTTTGGTTCACCGCAGGTCTGGGGTAACGAACTGCGGCCCGGTCGGCGGGCAGACATCCGGATCATCCGGCCCGAGGACGGCCCACTCAGTCTGCTGCTGTCAACGCGATCCATGCCCGGCCTGGCGACGATCGAGGCGGTTGGCCCGGGGGGACCAGTGCGCGAGGACGTCTACCTTGGTTCCGTCATCACCCTGCGACTCGGCGACGGTCAGGCAGGGGAACCGGCACAGGTGTCACTGTCGGTCGTCGATGCGCACGATTCGATCGAGGGCTTCCTCGGTATCCGCTCGTTCGTCGTGCTCCGTTCGGACGACCTGCAGGCCGAGGTGATCGCGCACAAGACCGCGGCTGAGGCACTGCGCCAGGAACTCGACTTCGTGATGAACACCCGGTCGTGGAAGGTCACAGCACCCCTGCGCAAGTTCAAGGGCCGGGGAGCGTAACTCCCCGGCCCTTGAACGCGATGCTGTCAGCGCGTCAGCGGCGCGGCTTCCGCGGTGGGTTGGTGACGGTGATCGTGTAGGTCTCGCTGCCGGGCGTGAGTGTCGCGTTGCCGGGCGTGATGGCCGTGACCTGGCACTGGCCAGCACTCAGCGCGGTGAGTACTGCACCCGCGATGACGCAGGGACCCTGCTCACTGAACACGACCGGAGTGCCCGACGCGCTCGCGCCGACCAGAGTGACCGTGGAACCGGCCGTCATGGAGATGGGCTGGGCGATGGACCACACCGGCTGGGTGGGCGGGTTGACGGTGATGTTGTCCGCCGCACGAGCCGGCAACACGTTCACGACCTGGCTGGATGTGCCGTTGGACCACACCAGACCGGCTTGCGACGGGCTGGCGCCCGTATACGCCACCGAAATGGTGTGGATACCAGACGTCGGAGGCGCCCATAGGAAGGACGCAACCCCGTTGGTTGTGGGCATCGAACCGCTGATGCCGACGCCATCCATCGTCCAGGCAACGGTGCCTTCGGGGTAGCCGGCGCCGAGGACGGCTTGGAAGGCGGTCGGTGTTCCGACATAGAGGTTCGTCGGCCAACGCATGGCGACGACCGTGTCGGCGGTCGTCGCGTTCGGCTGTGAGACCGGGCTCGTTGAGGCGCCCTGTCCACCCGATGCGGGGAGGTAACTGGCCTTGATCGCGATGGGACCGCCTGTTGACGGGGTCCAAGGGACGGTGGCGGTGGATGTGCTGCTACCGAAGGATCCCGTCAGAGCGGCACCTCCAAGAGCAGCTCCACTAGCGGTTGTCAGTGACACCGAACCGGTCGGTGCCAGTGTGCCGATGGGAGCGACAACACCCACGAGGAGGTTGTTGTTGACGTTCTGCTGCACGTTGTTCTGCGCCAGCAGCACCGTGTAGGTGGGC
>JAPLBU010000129.1:7975-23262 GCA_026392575.1 Actinomycetota bacterium
GCGCTGGCGATGGTGCCGAGGCCATTGATGGTCCAGGCACCGGCAGCCGTGGGCGTCCAGACCACGGCGCCGAAGCCGTTCGAGCCGATCGTGGTCTGGAGAGTCTGGGCGGCTGCGCCGATCTGCAGGCCGATCGTGACGACCTGGCCGGCAGCGCTGGGCGCCTTGATGGTGATGGTCTCGGAGACGCCCACCATGCCGTTGGGGACGGCGATGAAGGAGTTGGACGCGGCGCTCGCCGTCGGCACGGTGGCGAGGCCGAGTGCGGCAGCTATCCCCACGGCGAGCGCGGCGGAGCCGATTCGCGTGCGAAGGGACGGGGACATGGTCACGGACATGAAGCCTCCTTGGTCGTCTTCCACGAGGGTACCGACGGAGTAGGGCATTTCGCCGCACATCGGCCGGGGATGCGGCGGGTAGGATCGCGGCTGTCATGAGGAAGCGGGGTGCAGGCGCGTGCTGAGCGACCTCTACACCCGTCGGGCGCTGGTCTGGGCCTTCGCCAACCGTGACTTCGCCACCCGCTATCGCGCCAGTGTGCTGGGCTGGGCCTGGTCGCTGATCCAGCCGCTTGCCACGCTGATCGTCTTCGCCGCGGTATTCACCGTGGTCTTCCGCATCCAGGCCCCGCCGCTGGGCAATGGCAACGGCTCGTCCTACGCGGCGTTCCTGTTCACCGGGCTGGTGACGTGGAACCTGTTCTCCAGCCTGCTCAACCTGTCGATGTCTCAGCTCAAGTCGAACGGCGAACTGCTGAAGAAGGTGCAGTTCCCGGCATGGACGCCGATCCTCGGTGCGTCCATCGTCCAACTCGTGCAGATCCTGCTGGAACTCGCCGTGCTGATCGCGATGTTCCTCTACCTGCGCAATGTGGGCTGGACGTGGATCCTGGCCATCCCGATCCTGATCGGCGCGCTGCTCTTCTCGCAGGGCCTGGGCCTGATGCTGTCGATCGTCAACGCTCGCTACGGCGACGTTCAGTACATCGTGGCGGTCGTGCTGGGTGCGCTCTACTTCCTCACGCCGGTCCTTTACCCGATGAGCATGATCGAGGGGAAGAACGAGATTCTCGGCTGGATCATCCGGCTCAATCCGATGTCCTGGTACGTGCAGGCGATGCACGATGCGATGTACTCGCTCGTCGCACCGTCGGCTCTCGTCATCGGCGGACTGCTGCTCGGCGGCTTCCTTACGTTCTGGGCGGGCTTCGCCATCTTCAACCGTTGGAGCGAGGACATCGGGGAGATGCTGTGACTCAGACCTCCGCCGATCCCGCCGTCGACCTGCGTGGTGTCGGGAAGCGCTTCCAGCGCCACACAGATCGCCGCAACTCACTCAAGGAGCGGATCGTCCGCGGCCGGGCCCGCAGCTCTGAGGATTTCTGGGCCGTGCGCGATGTCACGCTGCAGATCCCCAAGGGCAGTGTCTACGGACTGATCGGCCACAACGGCTCGGGCAAGTCGACGCTGCTCAAGATGATCGGCGGCATCTACCGACCGAGCGAGGGCTCGATCACGGCCCAGGGTCGCGTCGCAGCGCTGATCGAGTTGGGTGCGGGCTTCCACCCGGATATGACCGGACGCGAGAACATCGCGCTCAACGGCTCGATCCTGGGCATGCCGCGCAAGGAGATCTCCGCCGTCACCGAGGAGATCATCGAGTTCAGTGGGCTCGGCGACTTCATCAACGACCCGGTCAAGCACTACTCCAGCGGCATGTACGTGCGCCTTGGCTTCTCCGTCGCGGTTCACATGAAGCCCGACGTCCTGCTCGTCGACGAGGTGCTCGCCGTCGGTGACGAGGAGTTCCAGCGAAAGTGCTTCGACCATCTGTACGCGCTGCGCCGGTCGGGTCGCACGATCATCGTCGTCAGCCATGGCCTGGGCCAGCTCGAGGGACTGTGCGACGAGATCGCCTGGCTCGAGCGCGGTGTTGTGCAGGAGCATGGCACTGCGGTTGAGACGATCGCTTCCTACCTGCGGCGCGTCAACGCCGAGGAGTCGGCGCGCCACCCGATGGTCGCTGCCGTGCGTCGACTTCGGCACGATCCAGGGCGACCACACCGTGTCGATGGCCATCACCGACAACCCGCTGCTCCCAGGCCGCTACCGGGTGCATGTCGATATCTTTGACTACACCGGCTCCAAGCTCCTCGACTCCTGGAACGACGCGGTCGAGTTCGCTGTGCGCAGTCCCCGTGGCGAGATCGGGCAGGGCCTGATCGACCTCCCCGTCGAGATCACCTTCGACTGATCGCCATGGTCTCCGAGTCGAATCCGCTGATCAAGGCGAAGCGCAGGGCCGGTCGCGTCAAGCGGTGGGTCAAGCGCAAGGTGTACGAGCGCAATATCGGCAAGCAGTACAAGGCCTGGCTGGTCGATGCCGCGCAGGTCGTTCCCGGGACGACGAGCTACCTCACCACCATCTCGATCATCGTGCCGGTCTACAACCCGCCGGTGAAGTTCCTTCGCGAATGCCTGGAGTCGGTGGTCGAACAGCAGGCGCGCAACTGGCAACTCGTGGTGGCGGACGACGGCTCGACGAAGCAGGAGGTAACCGAATTCCTTGCCGCCTTCGCCCAGCAGCACGAGGGCGACGCGCGGATTGTCATGGTGCGCAAGGAGAATGGCGGCATCTCGTCAGCGCTGAACGCGGCGCTGGAACTCGCGACGGGTGACTATGTCGGGATGCTCGACCACGACGACATCCTCGACCGCCGGTGCATCGACGCGTTCTCGCGCGCACTTGAGGAGAATGCGTTCCCCGATGCGGTCTACTCCGACGAGGACAAGGTCAATCCGCGCGGCGAGCACTACGAGCTCTACGCCAAGCCGGGCTTCAGCCCCGAACTGCTGCTCACGCAGATGTACCTGTGCCACTTCACGATCTTCCACACCGAGGCGGTCAAGGCTGCGGGTGGTCTTCGCTCCGAGATGGATGGCGCACAGGACTTCGACCTCGCCCTGCGCCTGCTTCCCACACTTGATCGCGTCGTGCATCTTGCGCGGCCGTACTACCACTGGCGGGCGTGGGCGGAGTCGACCGCGCTGACGATCGACGCGAAGCCGTGGGCCCAGGATGCGGGCGCACGGGCGCAGCAGGCGCATCTCGACCGCACGTTCGCGGGCGGAGTGGTCACCCCCAGTCGAACTCGTGGGCTGAACGAAGTGCACCCGCGTGTTGACGGTGACCCGGTGGTGTCGGTGATCATCCCGACCATCGGAACTCCGAACGACGCCGGCACCGCACGCTTCATCGACGATGCCGTGCACTCGCTCATGACGAACGAGACGAGCGCGACTTTGGAGATCATCGTCGTCACGACGGGCGTGATCCCCGATGTGCGCGTCGACCTGCACGGCAAGCACACGCTGAAGCACGTCGTCTACCGCACCGAGCGGTTCAACTTCTCGCAAGCGATCAACACCGGGCGCGCTGCCGCGACAGGCGACTACCTGCTGCTGCTCAACGACGACACCACCGTCGCCGAGCCGAATCCCGTGACCCGAATGCTCGAGCTCGGGCAGATCGAGGGCGTCGGCATCGTCGGCTGCAAGCTGACCTACCCGGACGGACGCTTCCAGCATGCGGGCATGGTGCTGCTCCCCAGCGGCCCGACCCATTGCTGGATCGCGAAGCCGGGCAAGGACCCTGGCTACTTCGGCTCGACCCTGACCCCGCGCAACTACCTCGCCGTCACGGCGGCGGCGATGCTGGTCGCCACCGATGTGTTTGACGGCGTCGGCGGCTTCGACGAGGCATTCGCGCGCGACTACAACGATGTCGACTTCTGCCTTCGGGCCCACCAGGCCGGTCATCGCGTAGCGTGGACGCCCTACGCACACTTCACCCACTACGAGGGCGCGACGATGGCACGCAAGAAGTCCGATCCCGCGGAGGCACAGCTCTTCCGCGATCGGTGGGCGGCCGCGTACCCCGTCGATCCGTACTACTCCCCCGCGCTCAATCAGGATCTCGCGCGCATCTACGAGGCACTGTGACCGACGACTCCGCGGCGACGCCCGCGACCATCCGATCCCGCCGCGGGCGCACGCTCATCGTGCTCGGCGATCCGGCCCTGCTGACCATGGATCGCCTGAGTGAGTTCACCAGCCGCATCGACACCGATGCCCGCATCGCCTCGCTCTCACTCGTCAGCGGCCCATCGCGTCAGGGTCGGTGGCTACGCGGTGCCGCACCTGCCGGGCCCCTCACCGCCATCGCGACCGACCTGCAGGACCTCGTCGGCCCGCTCGACGCCGATGACGAGGTCGCTGTCGCGGCCTGGCTGCGTAAGGCATCCGAGCGCGGCCTGTGGCATGACTGGTGGGTCACCGACGGCACCGATGTCGCCCGCGCCGAGGGTGCGCGTCCCCCGTCGGACCTCGATCTCCTCGAGGCCGATGATCCGAGCTCGGCGCACCACCTCGCCCTGCGGCAGTACTCCCCCAAGGCCGGTCGCCTGACCGTCACGGTCGACGTCACCTGGCTGGGCCCCTACGAGACGGGCGCGCAGGTCCTCACCACCGCTGCGCTCGGCGCCCTGGCCCTGCAGGACGAGATCACCGGCATCCGGCTCGTCGGCCTCGCCGAACTGCCGAGCTACGCCGCTCATCTCGCATCGCATCACAAGGTCGAGGTGTTCGGCCCGGACGACGAGCCGCCGCGCTCGGATGTCGTCTGGTACCCGAACCAGATCGACGGTCGGAGCAACATTGCTGCAGCTCGCCGGCTTGGCGCCCGCGTCGTCGCCACCTACCTCGACCTCATCGCCTACGACATCCCGCGCTATCACGGCTCCGCCGATGCATGGCGTGCCTATCGCGCGCTGCAGCGGCGCATCGCCCTGAGCGTCGATGGCATCACCGCGATCAGCGCCGATGTCGCGACGCGACTGCTCGACGAGGTACCGCGCCTCGAGCCCGATCGCGTGCTGGCCCTGCCGCTCGGCCTCGACCACGTGTCCTTCGACCTCGCCCCGCAGGAGCCGGGCGAGGATCTCGCGGAGACCGTGAAGTCGTTGGGCGGCAAGCGCTTTGTCGTCGTGCTCGGCAATGACTTCCAGCACAAGAACCGTGACTTCGCGATCAGAGTGTGGGAAGCGGCTCTGCAGGCCGGGCAGCCGTGTGACCTTGTGCTCGCGGGTCTGCATGTGAAGGGCAGCAGCTCGAAGGAGCAGGAGGACGACCTCACCGCGCGGCATCTTGATCTGCGCGGACGCATTCACACGGTCGGCCACGTCAGCTCGCAGAGCCGCGCCTGGCTGCTCGCCAACGCCACCGTCGTCCTGTACCCGTCGAGCGCCGAGGGCTTCGGCTTCGTGCCGTACGAGGCCGCGGCGATGGGGACCCCGACCGTCTTCACCGACTTCGGGCCGCTGAAGGAGATCGCCCGCGCCTCGGGCCTGCCCGCGGGCTGGTCGATCGAGCAGCACGCGGCCGACCTCGCGAGGCTGCTCGCCGACGAAGGCGCGCGGGCCGAGCGCGTGACGGCACTTGAAGCTGCCATCCACGAGCACACCTGGGCCGGCTTCGCGCAGCAGCTGACCGACTTCTTCGAGCGGATCACGCAGCTGCCGGAGGTAGCCACCAGCGCCGTCGGCGCGGACGCGGCTGCGGCCGATGCCGCAGCCCTGTCGGCGATCCTGTCGAGCCGTACGTGGCGGGCCGCCGAGCGACTACGGAGACTGCGGCGGCGTTAGCGGCGTAATTATCACTTCTGATAATTTCGAGCCGTGATCGAACGTGGCAGGTCCCGACTGGTCCACCCCTTTCGGAACGTCGACGGATCGCCTGAGGACGACGTCACCACCTGGCCCTACGAGGCGATCGTCACGACCCTCGAGCGCGGGTTGGTATCTGACTGGCAGCCGCTCTTCGTCGAGATCCGCCGGAGTCCGTGGGGAAAGGTCGCGCGCAGCATCGAGCGGTTGCTGTCGTACGAGTCCATCCAGGGTGTCGGACCGCTCTTCACGCGAGCGATCGCCAACGCAAGGGATACCGCGGAACGAAGGGACCGCGAGGAGGTTGCGCAGAGAGTTCGTGCTGCGGTGGCCGACTCCGGCATGACCGCTGGAAGGTTCGCGGATCTCGTGGGCACATCGGCCTCTCGGCTCAGCACCTACATGAGCGGCAAGGTCACGCCGTCAGCGGCGATGCTGGTGCGCATCGAACGAATGGCTCGAAGCGACGTCTGACGCTGTCGACGTTCAGCGTGACGCAAGGCGAAGCAGATACTCCCCGTAGCCGCTCTTCAGCAGCGGCTGTGCGAGCGCAGCCAGTTCGTCTGCGGTGATCCATCCGTTGCGCCAGGCGATCTCCTCGACGCAGCCGACCTTGGTGCCGGTGCGATCCTCCATGACGCGGACGAACTCGCCGGCGTCCTGCAGTGACCGGAACGTGCCGGTGTCGAGCCATGCGGTGCCGCGCTCGAGCACGGTGACGGTGAGCGATCCGGCCTTGAGGTAGTGATCGTTGACCGACGTGATCTCGAGCTCGCCGCGTGCACTGGGCTGGATCGACTTCGCGACCTCGACCACGGTCTCGTCGTAGAAGTACAGACCGGGGATCGCGAAGTGGCTCTTCGGTGCCGCGGGCTTTTCCTCGACGGACAGCACCACGCCGTCGTCATCGAACTCGACGACGCCGTACTCGCTCGGGTTCGCGACCTCGTAGGCGAACACGTGCGCACCGACCTGTGTGGTCGACTGCGCGAGCTTGCGGCCCAGGCTCGGCCCGTAGAACAGGTTGTCGCCAAGGATGAGTGCTGCCTGGTCGCCGGCGAGGAAGTCCTCGGCGATGAGGAAGGCCTGCGCGAGGCCCTCGGGCCGAGGCTGCACGGCGTACTGGATCGACATGCCCCACGGGCTGCCGTCGCCCAGCAGGCGCGAGAACGAGTCGGAGTCCTCGGGGGTCGTGATGATCAGGACCTCGCGCAGCCCGGCTGCCATGAGAGTGGCCAGCGGGTAGTGGATCATCGGCTTGTCGTAGACGGGGAGCAGTTGCTTGCTCACGCCCATCGTGATCGGCCACAGCCGGCTACCGGTGCCCCCGGCCAGGATGATCCCCTTCACGGCGTGAAGGCTACCGGTTCTTCCGCGGCAGCAGGCCCCGAGCGCTCCCCTTGGCCTTCGCCCACCGGTCGTCCTCGACGGTGACGGCCAGCGCGGTGTTCACGGCCACGCGACGCAGGGTGCGCAGGGCGTGGGTTGGTGACTGCGCGAACTCGGCAGGAAAGAGTCGGAGCCGGTTGCGCACGATCGTGGTGTGACGCTCGGGACTGTGGCCGGAGGCGAGCACATCGCGGCCGAGCACGCGGACCTGCCGGCCATCGCCGACGCGGTGCGTGATCTCGAGCCCGGGAGCCAGGACGATCCGCATCCCAGCCTTGCGCAGAGCCAGGCAGGCCGCCGCATCAACGGCATCGATCCCCAGCGACTCGTCGAAGCCGCCGAGGGCGAGTAGCGCGTCGACGGCCCAAATCGTGCCGGTCTGGATCACCTCGGCCGTGGTCTGGACCCCGTTGACCTCTGTGACCGGGTAGGTCAGGGCTCCGCTCGCATCGGCGATGCCGGCGGCCGCGATTGCGCCAACCTTTCCCGGTCCGAGGATCGACTCGGACGAGTCGGCGGTCGCCAGCAATGCAGCGAGGTAGTCCGTTGTCAGGGTCGAGTCCTGGTCGACGGTCAGCAGCCATCGGGCGCCAACCTCGTCAGCGGAGCGAAGACCGTCGTTCAGGCTGCGCGCGATGCCGGCATTGGTGCCATGGCGCACCACTCGGGCACCCAGCGCGGCAGTCTCGCGAAGGACCGCATCGGAAGTGCAGGGGCTCGCGTCGTCAGCGACGATGACGGGAATTCCCTGCGACGTCAGCACCGTGACGAGACCCAGGAGATCGGCCGAACTTGGTCGGTATGACGGCACCACGGCGAGTACCTGATGGGTCACGGTCACTGAGTCTACGGGGCTGGCCGCGAGGTTCGTCCAGCCATTGTTTCGTGAATCATTCAGGACGCAGACTGCCCATAGGGTGGTCCTTGAACGGTTGAAGGTGCGACGACCTGGGGGACAGATGACCGAAGTGGGGACCGCTTCCCCTTCGACTGTTGGGTCAACGGCAACGACACGGCGCCCCGACATCCAGGGCCTGCGAGCCGTTGCGGTTCTCGCCGTGGTGGCCTTCCACTCGGGACTGCCGGTTCCGGGCGGGTTCGTCGGGGTCGATGTCTTCTTCGTCATCTCTGGATTCGTCATCACGCTGATGCTCCGCAGGGAGTGGCTTTCCACCGGCCGGGTGCGGCTCGGAACCTTCTACCGACGTCGCTTCCAGCGTCTGGCCCCAGCACTGGCCGTGATGGTGGTCTTCACGGTGATCGTGTCGGCATTCGTACTGTCACCCTTCGGGTTCCAGCAGCGAGCGGCGCAGACAGCGGTTGGCGCGGAACTGTCCGTCGCGAACTTCGTCATCACCTTCACGACGGGCGGCTACTTCGACAACATCGCTGAGGTCAACCCGCTCCTGCACACGTGGTCGCTCTCCGTTGAGGAGCAGTTCTACCTGGTCTTCCCGGGCATCCTGCTGGTCGCGTGGCTCATTGTCCGCCGTCTCCGTGCGGGCTGGATCCCGATGACGCTGCTGCTTCTGGGGGTTGCGGTCTCATTCGGGTTGGCGATCGTGAGTTCAACCGGCTGGACACCGAGAGTCGGCGCATCCCTGCTGGGCTTCTACAGCCCCTTCACCCGGGCGTGGGAGTTCGGCGTGGGCGCAGCGCTGGCCTTGATGATCGGATCGCTCTCTCGGCTACCGGGCGCGGCGCGGGCTGTCAGCGGCTGGCTGGGCGGGGCGATGGTGCTCGCGTCCCTCTGGCTGATCACCGAGAACACGCCATTCCCGGGCGTGTGGACGGCTCTCCCTGTTGTCGGCACGGGACTGGTGCTTGTTGCCGGGGTGGCGGGGGCATCCGGTTCATCCTTCGTGCCACGGATCCTCGGGACCAGGTGGCCGGTGCGGATCGGCGACTGGTCGTACTCGATCTACCTCTGGCACTGGCCGCTGATCGTGTTCGCGCTGCTGCTCTGGCCGGATATCCCAGGCATTGCCTTGATAGCCGCACTCATCTCGTTCATCCCCGCTCTCGCTTCGTACTACTGGGTGGAGCAGCCGATCCGAATCCGTCGGGTTGTGCGCCGCCGCTTCGTTGTCGGGCTCGTTGCCGTGACCCTCGTTCCGCCGATTGTCCTGGCGGTGATCCTGTATCAGGGAGCCGAGCGCGGTTGGGGAGTGACGGCTGTTCAGGAAGCGCAGGCGGCGGGTGGTTCAAAGGGCAGTGGTCTGCCCCCAGACTGCATGAACTACCTGACGATCAAGGGCCTTCAACCGGCGAATCTCGATGCGTGTGTTTTCAACGCGGATGCCACGGGCGAGCCCCTGTACCTCCTGGGCGACTCGAACGCTGGGATGCACGCGACCGCGATGAAGCAAGCGGCGGCGGACCTGGGAAGACCCTTGTACGTCAGCACGGCAGCGGACTGCCCGTTCAGTGACATCGTGCGGGAGTCGCAGTGGGGTGCCACGGCCGACCGAGCGTGCCGTACCTACTACGAGGAGTCGCTCGCCTGGCTCACGTCGGCGAAGCCGGGCACCGTGGTCCTGGCGAGCAGCATCAGGTATGGCAAGGATTCGACCTACCTGATTGGCAGCGGAAGTTCCGCTCTCGCTTCTGGTGAGCAGGAGCGCGCAGCGAACCTTCAGAAGGGCCTGCTGACGACGGTCCGGGCCTTGCAGGACGCCGGGCAGCGCGTGGTCCTCGTGGAGCCGACATTCCGCTTCGAGACGCCGTCGACGCCACTGACCGTCGACCGCTGTTCGGCATGGGCCGTTGCTCGCGGTGCGTGCCCGGTTGTTGTCCCACTCAGCGATGTAGAGGGCTGGCAACAGGACGCGCGAACCCGCGTGCGTCAGGTCGCGGACGAGACGGGCAGCGGCCTGGTCGACATGGCGCCATACCAATGCGATGGTGACGTGTGCAGTGATGCCTCCCGTGGAACTCCGGTCTACGACGACCCCGGCCATATCACCATGGCCCTGAGCCAACTGGCGACCCCCGATTTCGTGGCTGCGATTGTGGCAGCCGATACACTCGACTGAGTTATCCACAGGTCGGAGGAACGGTGTCAGAGGCGAAGCGTGCGCTGATCACGGGCGTGACGGGTCAGGACGGCTCGTACATGGCTGGGCAGTTGCTGGAGAAGGGCTATGAGGTCCACGGCGTGGTTCGCCGGTCCTCCACGTTCAACCGCAGCCGGATCGATCACCTGCACCACGACGAGCACATCCCCGGCAAGAACCTGCACCTGCACTACGGCGATGTCACCGATGCAGCCCGCATGGCGCAGCTCGTCCACGACATCCGCCCGCACGAGGTCTACAACCTCGCCGCGCAGTCGCATGTGCGCGTCTCGTTCGACGAGCCGGCCTACACCGCTCAGGCCACGGGCGTCTCCACGCTGAATCTGCTCGAGGCGATCCGCACCACCGACACCTCGATCCGCTTCTACCAGGCGTCGACGAGCGAGATGTTCGGCGCGAGCCCGCCGCCGCAGAACGAGGACACGCCCTTCTACCCGCGCAGCCCTTACGGCGCAGCCAAGGTCTACTCGTACTGGATCACCAAGAACTACCGCGAGGCCTACGACATGTTCGCGGTCAACGGGCAGTTGTTCAACCACGAGTCGCCACGACGCGGCGAGACCTTCGTGACCCGCAAGATCACGCTCGGCGTCGCCAACATCGTCAAGGGCAAGCAGTCCGAACTCTGGATGGGCAACCTCGACTCGATCCGTGACTGGGGCTACGCGCCCGAGTACACCGATGGCATGTGGCGGATGCTGCAGGTCGACGAGCCCGAGGACTACGTCCTTGCCACCGGCACCGACTACACGATCCGCGACTTCCTGACCTTCGCGTTCGAGCATGCGGGCCTGGCGTGGGAGGACTACGTCAAGTTCGATCCGAAGTTCCTGCGCCCCACCGAGGTCGATGAGTTGATCGGCGACGCTGGCAAGGCCAAGGCGAAGCTCGGCTGGGAGGCCAAGGTCCTGCCCCCCGAACTCGCACGGATCATGGTCGACGCAGACATCGCTCGGCTCGAAGGCGCCCCCGAGGGACAGTTCTAGAGTCCTGACGTGCGTACCCTCGTCACCGGCGCGGCCGGCCAGGACGGCACCATCCTGACGACAACGCTCGCCCGCGAGGGCGCTGACGTTGTCGGGCTCGTCAAGCCCGGCACCGACACCACGCTGCTGCGTCGCTACGCACCGACCGTCACGATCATCGAGGCCGACCTCGGCGACCGGCAGGCGCTGGGCGACATCGTTCGCGAGGTTGCGCCCGATGAGGTCTACAACCTCGGCGGCTTCACGGCGCCTGGCGAGTCCTGGGACCACCAGGACGAGGTCCGCCGGATCAACGTTGATGCCGTCGACACGATCCTGACGGCGATTGCCGAGCGTCCCGGCAGCCGGATGTTTCAGGCCTCGTCGGCCTCGATCTTCGAGGGTGTCGACATGATCCCGCAGACCGAGCGCAGCCGCCGCAGTCCCAACACGCCATACGCCCACTCGAAGTCCGATGCGATGGACCTCATCAACGCCGCGCGGGACAAGGGCGTCTTCGCCGTCTGCGGGATCCTCTACAACCACGAGTCACCGTTGCGAGGCGAGGGCTTCGTGACCCGACGCATCACGATGGCGGTAGCCCGCATCGCTGCCGGTCTGCAGGACGTCGTCGAGCTGGGAGACATCGAGACCGCCCGCGACTGGGGCTGGGCACCCGACTACGTCCACGCCATGCGTCTGATGGTGCGCGCCGACGTGCCACATGACTACGTGATCGCGACCGGGATCTCGCACCGCCTGTCGTTCTTCCTCGACAAGGCCTTCCGCGCTGCTGGCATCGTCGATTGGGCACCGCATGTGGTGTCCTCGACGGACCGAACCCGCGCCAACGACACCAACATGCTCGTGGGTGACAGCCGAGCGGCCTACGTCGAGTTGGGCTGGCGGCACACGGTCGACTTCGACTCAATGGCCGCGATCATGGTGCGGCACGACATGGCGCTGCTCGACGATCCCGACGCGCTCTGGCCGATCCCCTAGTCAGTCGCGGTTCGGTCGAGATTGGCGCTCAAGGTGGCGCTGAAGGAACTCATGGAATTGAGGGGCCGTATACCGGTACGTGCCCTTCGCCTCGCGGTAGATGACACCGGCCTCCACCAGACGGCCGACGAGCACGTTGACGTACTTCTCGCTCTTCGGTGTCCGGGTCCGCAGGTCCGCAACGTGCAGCGGTGGGTACTGGGCCATGCCGGAGGTGAGTAGAAGATCCTGCTCGGCCGCGGTCAGGGTCGCGAGCCGACCTTCGTAGAAGTCGCGATCGAGGCGGCGGTAGATGCGCGGGCGCGTGCTCTCCAGAAGTTCGACGGAGAAGGCAGCAGTCTCGCGGTCCCGTGCTGCTTCCCACAGCTCGGCGCCCCACAACTGGATGAAGTATGGGTAGCCGTCGACCTCTTCGATGACTTGGGCGACAAGGTTCGACTCGACCGTCACGCCGGACCCGTCAAGGGGACGCAGAAAGGCCTGCTGAGCACTGTCAGCATCCAGCGACTCAATCCGTTCGCCGGTGAACATGCGCTCGGTGTAGGTCCTAGCCCTGAGCAGATTCGCCTGGAGTGTCGGCAAACCGCACAGGACCAACGCGACGGGTGCTCCCGTCGACTGAAGCCCGGCTACTGCGGAGATGAGCATCGACAGGGGATGCTCCTGCCGCTTGGCTCGATGGTCATCGAACAGCACCTGGGCCTCGTCCAGCAGGAGTACGAACCCAGCATCGCCGTGGTTCAGCGCGACTTCGACGACGTCCGCCAATGCCTTGGTGACGCTGCTGGTCTTCCCAGAGGCGAGGGGATCGACGAACACCTCCAGGCCGTCCACCGCATTCCAGCGCACGGCGCGCGTGACGCCAGCGGCGATCTCCTTGATGCGTACCCCGACGGATCTACGTCGGATCACCTCATCGCTCAGCGAACGGATCAGTGTCGACAGGGCGTCTTCGTCGTTGTGGCGGGGCTCGAGTTCGATACGTGCTGCCAGCCAGTGACGGTCCTTCGCCGACTGCTCGAACTGCCCGAGAAGAACGCTCTTGCCGACGCCGCGCAGTCCCGTCAGACGCACGTTTGCAGGAATCTCGGGGCTGGAGTCGAGCACGCGGTTGAACGTTCGTAGCGCCTCTTCGCGGCCAGCCAGGTATGCCGGAGGCACGTTGGTGCCTGGGCGGTAGGGGTTCTTCCCGAGGACACTCACATAACAAACATAACAGAGAATTCCTGTTATGTGCGTGTCCTCGGGGCGATCCGGACGATCTGGTCGCCCACTTCGGCCACCAGATGGACGCTGCCGCCCAGGGCCGCCGCATAGGAACCGGATCGTGTCCACCTGGGTGCGCGTCGTGGGGTGCGAGGCGAGAACCCTGCGCCCCCTAGCCTTGACTGGTGCAGCCGAAGGTCTCGTACGCCCAGAATGCGGAGGACATCCGTGTCTGGCGGGCGTTCCAGGGCCGCGACCAGTCGGGCCTGACCTACGTCGATGTCGGTGCCAATGAGCCTCGGCACCTGTCGATCACGGCGAGCCTGCACGATCTGGGCTGGCGTGGCCTGCTGATCGAGGCTGATCCCGTGCTGGCGGAGGACCTACGGATCCACCGGCCCGACGACACCGTGGTGCAGTGCGCTGCGGCATCAGGCCCAGGCGAACTCACCTTCTTCCGGGTGCCGGGCACGGGGCTGGGGACGCTCGACGCAGCCGAGGCACAGGCAGCTCGGGAGCGCGGCTTCGAAGTCGACGAAGTGGTCGTCGAGACGGACGCCCTCGATGCGATCCTCGCGGCGAATGGCGTCACCGACGTGCACTTCATGACCATCGACGTTGAGGGTGCGGAAGCCATGGTCCTGCAGGGGCTTTCGCTGGCGAGTGTTCGACCGTGGGTGCTGTGCGTCGAAGCCGTGTTCCCAGGCACCACGACACCCAGTCATGTCGACTGGGAGCCCCGCATCACGGGCAATGGATACCGATTCGTCGCGTTCGACGGCGTCAACCGCTGGTATGTCGCCGACGAGCATGCCGATCTCGCCGATGCGGTCGCGATCCCGTTCAACGCGGTCGATGCCGGTGAGCACGGCTGGGTCGTCGTTGACCATGCCGATGCGCAGCAGCGTGCCGACCGGGCAGATATCCGCCGCGCCTGGCAGCGCGAACTGATCCTCAACGACATCCGGGGCGAAGTGCCCAAGGCGGAGTACGAAAAGCAGATCGGCGAACTGCGAGGGGCTCTCATCCAGGTCGAGGGGTCGCGCACCTGGAAGTACTCACGCAAAGTCGCGAAGGTCGGTAAGGCGGTCGTGTTCCGCGGACGTCGCGCCCTGACGCACCTGCCGCGTCCGATGCAGGACGCGATCGTGCGCTCGCGCCACCTCAAGCACGTGACGATCAACATGGGGCACCTCACCGATCCGGCGTTCCTCGGAACCCCGCCGGCGGATGCCGTCGGCTGGATCACTCCGGACGGTCTGCCTCCTGCACCGGAACACGGCTTCGAGCTCACGGCCTTCACTGCGGAAGATGCAGTGGCCGCGCGCGCATGGATCGCGGCTGGGCCGTATGACACCGATGCCCTGCTCGACCGCCGAACCGACAACCACGGTGACGAGGTCGGGCGCACGATGGCAGCACTCCGCCTGCGGCTTCGGCTTGCCGACCGTCCGGTGAATCCGCTGTGGGCCGGCGGAAACAGGGTGCTGTTTGATGCCCGCTGCCTGCAGACCCCGGCCTTCGGCAACCGTGGGATCGGCCGCTTCGCGAAGGCGGCGCTGCTGGCTGCGCGCGAAGCAGTCGGCGAGAAGCGACTGGTACTGCTAGTCGATCAGGGCCTGGAGGAGCTGCCGACGGAACTCGCGGGTGCATGCCAGCAGGTCACGCGCGTCACCGAGCGCACGCTGCCGACCTACGGCGTGCTCGTCCAGCCGTCGCCGATGACATCGAGTGCGCAGCCGCTCGTTCCGCTGCTGCACAGCACCGCTCACAAGATCGCGATCGTCTTCGACTACATCCCCATGCACTACCCCACGGTCTACCTGCGCAATGTCGCTGCGCGCGCGGAGTATGCGGCCGCCCTCGATGCGCTGCGGATGTACGACGACTTCGTCTGCATCTCTGACCTGGTGCGCCGGGAAACGG
>JAPLBU010000129.1:23311-26600 GCA_026392575.1 Actinomycetota bacterium
GGTGCGATCGATGCGGTGGTGGCGTGGCCACGTGATGTCCTGCCAACGGATGCGCAACCGGTGAAGTCGGCGACGGCCAAGGACGGCCCGATCGTCGTCATGACGGGCGACGATGCGCGTAAGAACACGTTCGGGGGACTCGCTGCGATTGGTGCGGCGACATCCGGTGACGAGACGCGCGACGTCGTCGTCATCGGGATGGCGGGCCAGGAGACGCGCGTTCACCACTGGTCGATCGCCGCCGCCATGCGCCCGGGTGAAGCTGACACGCCTGAGCGCATAAGCGACGAGGACATGACGGCCCTGCTCGCGAGTGCCAGTCTCGTGGTGGTGCCCTCCTTCGACGAGGGCCTCTCCCTGCCGGTCATCGAGGCGCTGCGTGCCGGAGCGCCGGTTGTCGCATCCGACATTCCGGCCCACCGCGAACTGCTGGGGAGCGGCTCCTTCCTTGCGGATCCGAGGAGCCCAAGGAGCATGTCGAAGGCGATCCGTCGCCACCGAGGCCGGGCGGCGACCCGTGAGCAGCAGTTGCGTCGGCTCTCCGCTCACAGGCACGCCAGCCTCGAGTCGGTGATCGCCTCGAAGCTGCAGCAGCACGCGCCCTCGGCGGTCGTCGAGATCTCCGAGGCCCGCGTCTACACCGGTGGGCGTCCGCTCAGCGTGGGAATAGCAACACCTTGGCCGCCGCAGCGATCGGGGGTCGCCGATTTCGCGGCCGCCACGACCATCGAGCTCGCCCGCCTGTGCGATGTCACGGTCTACTCGACGCACGACGCTGATGTCGCGGGCACGACGCCGTCCGATGTGCGGATCAAGCACGCGAGCATCGACAACGTGCTCGAGCACGGCAGCGATCACGACGTGTTCGTCTCGATCGTCGGCAACAGCCACTTCCACGTGCCGTTCATCGAGCTGCTCGGCAGCGTCAACAGCGTCGTCATCACCCACGACACCCGACTCGTCGAGCTCTATATGGCCACGCGCGGCAAGGGCGGCCTCGAGCAGCTGATGCTCCGCGGCACCGGGCAGCGCGAACTGCGGCCAGCGCTCGACGACCAGATCGAGGACATGCGCCTGCTGCAGAACGCGGGGTTCTGGGAGGTTGCGCGGCGTGCGCGCCTGCTCGCGTCCCACTCGCCCAGCACGGTCGAGCGCATCACCGCCGAGACGGGCGTGACGCCAAAGGTGTTGCCATTCGCGAACTATCGGCAACCCGCCGCTGACTACCGAACCGGCGACGGTCGGGCGGAGGCACGGGCGCGCCTCGGCTTCGACGAGCCGCCCTACGCCGGGACTGTGCACTTGGCGACCTTCGGCTTCGTCGACGTGCGCACCAAGCTGATCGATGTCGTCGTCGAGTCGGCCGCTTGGCTCACGCAGTGGGGCCACCGGGTGAGCCTGCATGTCGTCGGCTCCGCATCGCCGGGGGAGGCGGAGGAACTGACGCGCCGC
The DNA here is from genome assembly GCA_026392575.1 of Actinomycetota bacterium. GTDB lineage: Bacteria > Actinomycetota > Actinomycetes > S36-B12 > S36-B12 > UBA10649. Next base: position 24,764 of record JAPLBU010000129.1, read on the forward strand.
GCGGCCGAGGCAGGCATCGCCAACTTCGAGATCACCGGCTACGTCTCCGATGACGCGTTCCGCGACTACCTGCTCGCCGTCGACCTCGGCCTGCAGTTGCGGGTGAGTCCGCTGCTCGGTGTCAGTGGCCCGCTCAGCGACATGGCCGCCTATGGCACACCGGCCCTCGGCAGCCGCGGCCTGTGCACCGATGTCGACACCCCCGACTTCATTGACCGCCTGCCCGATGACATCAGTCCGGTGACGTTGGCCGAGGCGATCGAGCACCGGCTCGCTAACCCCGTCGATGTCGAGACTCGCGAGGCGATGCGCACGGATTACCTGGCACGCAAGGCTCCGGCGGTCTATGCACGTGCGTGGTTTGACCTGCTCACCGATGTGGCGCGGACTGCCGCGCCGGGTGAGGCTTAGGACACAGCCGGAGACTCGGCGGGACCGTCGACCCAGAAGGTCGCCTGCCACTGATCGTTCTGGAAGTGATCGACTGCGGCGACCCAGTGGTAGTAGGCGCGCGGGGGCAGGGACAGTCCAGGTGACGGGATCTCGACGAGCACCGTCCCGACACCGCTCGCACCGGCCGGTGCACCGGATCGTGGCGCGACGCGAAGCGTCTGGGTGATGACGATTGCGGCCCCTGCGTCATCTCGGACCGGCTCCCTATCGTCAGTGACCAACTGGAGAGTGAAGGACAGATCCTTGTTGCAGCGATCCCAGGGGACCTCGACGATTGCGGCGAGGCACATCGACACGCCACTGCCGGGCGGGGCCTGCGTCCAACTCCAGCCCGCGTTCAGCAGGTTCAGCCCGCCGGAGCCCTTGTCGAGATTCCCGCGGTCGGCAAGAACGAGTTGAACGCGGTAGTTGACGGTCACTGGCCCGCTCCCTGGGGGCTTTGGCCGTGCCACACGGTCAGGAGGGACTGGTTGACCGACCCGCCTTCACGGATGTCCTCGAGGCTGGTGAACGGAACCGCGGTCGCAACGAGGCTGTCGGCCAGGACCTCGCGCTGGATGCGCTCGATCACCCACTCGCGAACCATCGTGGCTGGCGGAAGACCCTCGCGGTCGGCGATCGACCGCAGCTCGCCGAGCAGTCCAACCGGAATTCTGATGCTGTACACCTGGGCCGGTTCGCTGGTTGACCGCCGGCGGAAGGCGCGAGGCAGTGGCTTCTCGCCCGCCTCTACCGCCTCTGCATATTCGGCGACGGAGGTGATGTCCTCGATCGTGTCCTCATTCATTGGTGCCTCCGTTGTCGTAGTACATCTGTCGAAATCTCGCGCCCGCTACCCAGGCCGTCTCTCCCCACCACTCCCCGGTGGCGGGCTGATCCTTCGGGCGAAGGAGCACCCGCAGGACACGCCGCGCGGCGTGTGAGTAGCCCAGCACCTCAATCGTCTCGCCGCTTCTCGATCCCGAGTCGTAGAGCAAAGCGGCCTGGTCGAAGACGGCTTCGGTGGCGTGCTCGGCCGGGACGTCGTCGCCGCCACCCCGAAGGGACCGCGTGGCCGGATCGTGACCGCGCTCCCGGGCCCTCGACCAGTCGACAGTCTCGATGAGCAGGTCGGAATAGGGCACCGAGTCAAAGGCGTCCCTGCTCGCACGTCGAGGCATGAGCTAAGCGTAATACGTCACGTAATACGAAACAAGTGAGTGACTCGCCTCTCTCCCAGAAGTACCGTGCAATACGGTCGCCTCATGCGAGGTGAGGGCTGATGTACATCGGCATCGACATCGAGCAGTTCGTGCGCGACCCGTACGGGTCGGGCATCCAGCGCGTGCTGCAATACCTCGCTCGCGAGTGGCCGATCGGCGTCGTGCAGGCCGACTTCGTCGTG
>JAPLBU010000297.1 GCA_026392575.1 Actinomycetota bacterium
GATGACGATGCCGCGTTGTCCGAGATGCTCGGGATCGTCCTCCGCGGCGAGGGCTTTGAGCCCGTGTTCTGTGCAGATGGCTCGGAGGCGCTCAACGCCTTCCGCGAGAGTCGGCCCGATCTCGTTCTGCTCGACCTCATGCTGCCCGGTCGCGATGGCATCGATGTGTGTCGTGCCATCCGTGCTGAGTCCGGCACCCCGATTGTCATGCTCACGGCGAAGAGCGACACGGTCGACATCGTCGTGGGCCTTGAGTCGGGGGCTGACGACTACATCGTCAAGCCGTTCAAGCCGAAGGAACTCGTTGTCCGCATCCGTGCGCGCATCCGCCGCAACGACGACGCACCCGCGCAGACGATCCTCGTCGGGGATCTCGAGGTCGACGTCACCGGCCACACCGTCAAGCGTGGCGGCGAAGTCCTGTCGCTGACGCCGCTTGAGTTCGACCTGCTTGTCTGCCTCGCACGCAAGCCTGGCCAGGTGTTCACCCGCGAGGTGCTGCTGCAGGAGGTCTGGGGCTACCGGCACGCTGCCGACACTCGGCTCGTCAACGTTCACGTGCAGCGCCTTCGTGCCAAGGTCGAGCGCGACCCCGAGCACCCCGACATCGTGCTCACGGTTCGTGGCGTGGGCTACAAGGCAGGTCCGGCGTAGTCGCTGGCAGCAACTCGATGACCCGCATCCTCATGGCCGTCTCCCGATTCCTCCTTGCCGCTCCTCGAGCGATCGCGCGCGTCTGGCGAGGCTCGCTCTGGTTGCGTGTGACCCTCACGACCCTTGTGCTGTCGGTGATCGTCGTCGGCGTCCTCGGCCTGTCGCTGCTGTCTCGCGTCACATCCGGTCTGCTGGACGCGAAGGAGCGGATCAGCGTCGGCGAGGCATCCGCCGGACTCGGTGAGGCGCAGCGCATCCTCGACGCCGCCGACACGGGTCCTTCGACGCCCTCGGCCTCGCGACTCGTCGACAGTGCTGTGAGTGCGCTGGCTGCGCGAGCCGGTTCGCCGTCGACCTTCGACGTTCTGCTGCTGTCGTCACAGCCGAGCGGCAACGCGCCCGAACGCGGTACGAACCTGGTGGCAGAGACCAGCGTGCCTGCCTCGCTGCGCTTGGCCGTTGTCGAATCCCAACGACAGTCCTGGACGTACACCGAGATCCAGTTCCTCGACGGGCGCACCACCCCGGGCCTCATCGTCGGCGCACCGCTGCTCGTGCCGACTGTGGGCCCTTACGAGCTCTACTACCTGTTCCCGCTCACCCAGGAGCAGGCGACCCTGGACCTCGTCAGATCCTCGGTGCTCACGACGGGCTTCCTGCTGGTCCTGCTGCTCGGTTTCGTTGCGTGGCTGGCCACTCGTCAGGTTGTCGTCCCGGTGCGCGCTGCGTCGCAGACGGCCGCTCGGCTGGCCGAGGGAAACCTCTCCGAACGGATGAAGGTCACTGGCACAGATGACCTGGCCCGCCTCGCCACGTCGTTCAACGCGATGGCCGCGAGCCTGGCCCGGCAGATCCGCCAGCTCGAGGAGCTCTCGCGCGTCCAGCAGCGTTTCGTCTCCGACGTCTCACATGAACTGCGCACGCCCCTGACGACGATCCGCATGGCTGCCGATGTCGTGTACGAGGACCGCGACGTCCTCGACACTCCGACGGCACGCGCGGTCGAATTGCTGCAGAACCAGCTGGACCGCTTCGAGGCGCTGCTTGTCGACCTGCTGGAGATCTCGCGGTTCGACGCTGGTGCGGCGGTGCTCGACGTCGAACGTGTTGACCTCATCGGCCTCGTCCAGCGGTCAATCGACGGAGCTCAACCGCTCGCGGAGCGCGCCGGGCTGGACCTGCGGCTCCTTGCCTCGGTGGATTCCTGCCCTGTCGACTGCGATCCGCGGCGCGTCCATCGCATCGTCCGCAACCTCATCGAGAATGCGATCGAGCACGGTGACCTGCATGGCGTCGACGTTTCGATAGGTGAGGGGCCGGATGCCGTCGCGGTGTCGGTGCGCGACTTCGGCGTTGGGCTTCGACCCGGCGAGGCGGCGCTCGTGTTCAACCGGTTCTGGCGTGCAGATCCTGCTCGAGCCCGCACGACGGGCGGGACCGGACTGGGCCTGTCGATCTCACTCGAGGATGCTCGGCTGCACGGGGGCTGGCTCGAGGCCTGGGGTGAGCCCGGAAAGGGTGCCTGCTTCCGCATGACGCTGCCGCGCGACCGCGCGGTCGGGATCACGGAGTCGCCGTTGCCGCTCGACATGGACGGCGATGACAGCGACGCGGAGATGACGCCAGTGAATGCGACGCGGCCAACCGTCGAGCGGGAAGACTCGTCATCGTCTCCGGCAGCGACTTTCGTCATCAACGGCGGGAAGCCCCGACCATGATGCGTCAGATGAGTATCGCGCGACGTGCGGTCGGGATGCTGACCATCCTCGTTGTCGCGTCGGGCTGCGCGACTGTGCCGTCGTCGTTCTCGGCGCAGGTGCCCACGTCGGGCCCGATTGAGCAGGGTGAGCAGGTCGGCGTCGATCCGGAGGATCAGTTCATCCGCGTCATCGCCCGCGAGCCGCGCCCCGGCATGACTCCGACTCAGGTCGTGCAGGGCTTCCTGGATGCATCGGCATCCTTCGACGGCGACCACGCGGTCGCGCGTCAGTACTTGACGCCCGCCGCGAGCACCCAGTGGGAGACCGGAGCCGGGGTGTCCGTGTACGACGGCGCGGCCGCTCTGAGCGAGCAGGGAAGTTCCGTTGTCCTGACCGCGACGCAGTCCGGACACATCGGCAGCAACGGTCGATACGAGGTGGCCGGGCCGGCGGCGGAACTGAGCTCGACGTTCGGCCTGACCAAGATCGACGATGAGTGGCGGATCGCGGAGCTTCCGCAGGGACTGCTCCTGTCGCAGTCCGACGTTGACCGCGCCTTCCGCAGTTTCGCCGTGTACTTCTTCAATCCTGACTTCTCGACTCTGGTTCCGGATCCGCGCATGGTGCCGGTCATCGGCCCGGGTCTGGCCACCACACTCGTCCGTGGACTTGTCTCTGGGCCCAGCGACTGGCTGCAGCCGGCCGTCCGTACCGGGTTCCCGGCTGGAGTGAAGCTGAACATCGATGCGGTCCCGGTCGAGTCGGGCGTGGCGCGTGTCGACCTGACGTCGAATGCCCGACAGGCAGACGACGAGACGCGCAAGGCACTGTCGCAGCAGATCGTCTGGACCCTGCGGCAGCTTCCGGACATCCAGGCCGTGGAGATCACCGCCGGCGGGCAGCCACTGATCGTCCCCGGGGCTCCCTCGCCGCAGCCGCGCGATGCCTGGCCCACCGTTGACCCGAACGGCCTGCCCGCCGGCTCGGCCGGTTACTCGGCGAGGCCCGACGGCGCTGTTCGGTTGATTCCCGGCGGGGTCCGCCCGGTCCCCGGGGGTGCCGGCGCAGGCGAGATCGCGCTCGTCGACATTGCCATCTCCCACGACTCGCAGTCCATTGCCGGGATCGACCCCGATGGTGCGGTTTGGGAGGCCCGGATGCTCGAAGGGGCGCCCCTCATCCGCATCCGCGAGGCGGCATCGCCGACGGGTCTGGCCTTCGATCAGTCGTCCCTCTGGGTCGTCGACGCCAACGAGGGGCTGCTGTCGGTCAGCGGTGACGGCACGTCGGTGCCGATCCCGGTGATCGGGCTGAGCAAGCGGACCATCCTGATAGCGGCGATCCCATCGCGCGACGGCACGCGAGCGGCACTCATCGTCCGGCGCGGGCCTCGCACCGGTCTCCTGCTGGCCCCGCTGTCGATGCGCCGATCCGGATCGAGTCGCGTCTGGCCGAGGTGATTGACGCGGCCTGGTCGGGCGCCGACAGCTTGTCCGTGCTGGGCAGCGAGAGCGCTGGCACCGTTCAGGTCTTCGACGTGTCCATTGCCCGTGGCTCCTCCACGTCGCGTGGGACTCCCGAGGCGCCCGTGACGGTGGCGGCCGCCCCGGGCCTGCCCACCCTCGTCGGCGCTGCCGACGGCCTGGTCTACGAGTTCACGGCCGGCACCTGGGTTGAGCGGGTGCGTGGATCGTCCCCCGCGTACCCCGGCTAGGTGCTGCCACGGCCGCGATCCCGCTCACCCGCGTTCCGGCCGCGGCAAGGGTGCGCAGAGCTTCACTGGCCGTCGCGCCGGTAGTCACCACGTCGTCGACGAGCAGGGCGAACTCATCCCAAGGTGAGGGGCGCGTCCGGCCCATCGGCCGGAATGCCCCGGTGATCCGGGACTGACGCTCGCCTCGACCCAGCCCCTTCATCGGCAGGTAGGCCGGGCCGGGCCGCAGTCGGTGTTCGACCCGGCTCGGCAGGCCGTCGCGAGTCAGGGCCTGGGCGGCGGCCCGGGCGACTGATCCGAGGGCATCGAAGCCGCGGGGTGCGTAACGATGGCTGGGGACGGGGATGAGGACGCAGTCGGATGGGCGCTGTGGCCGGGCAACCGTCATGGCCGCGTCCGCCAGCAGGCGTCCGAGCATCGGGGCGAGGCTGCGGCTGCCGCGCTCCTTGTACTCAAGGATGGCGTCGCGGGCGATGCCGTCGTAGTCCGTTGCGGCGCACGCGGGCACGACCAGCCCCGGGATGCTGACCGGTCGAGTATTCCCCCGCAGTTGCGCCAGGCACGGCGGGCATAGGGCAGGCCCTGGTGTCTGGCAGTGCAGGCACGTTCGACCGAGCACGAGGTCGAATACGTCGGTGATCAGGGGCGGCGTTGGCATGCGGTCACGGTGGCAGGGCGTGGCCGGTGGGTCCATCGAGCGGGGCGGGCTGTGGACGGCCGACCGAGCAGGCCCGGTGGCAGGGAAGGTGCCGGGACACGGGGCAGGGCTGGTGCCGGGACACGGGGCTGGGACAAATGGCGAATCCGGCCCGATTCCGCGCTGTTCATTACCCGTTTCTCCCGGAATCCGGGAGAAACGGGGAACGAAACGGGCGAATCGGGGTCTGGCTGCCGATTTCTCCCGGTGCCTCGCCGTCTCCCGGTGCTGACCATTTCTCCCGGTGCTGCGACCTCCCCATGCCCTCGGGCCGGCGCAGCTCGGTTCGTCAGTTCGGGAGTGAGGTAAGTCCCTGCCGGAGTCCGGTGACCACGGCCTCGGCGCGGGACTTCGCCTGCAATTTCTCGAGGATGCTGCGGACGTGGTTCTTCACGGTGTTCTCGCTGATGCCGAGGTCGTCGGCGATGGCCCGATTGGACTGTCCGATGGTCAAGTGCCGCAGCACATCGAGTTCGCGCCGGGTGAGTGCCGGGCCGAGGTACTGACCACGCGTGTCGCCGAGCCGGGAGGCGGCGGCCAGGCTCTCTGGAGTCAGGGTGCCGATCCAGGAGTCGCGACGCCCCCCGCGCTGCGCGCTATAGCGCGGGAAGACGTGGTCCGGCACCTGGAAGCCGACGTTGCGAGCGGTCTGCCGTGAGGCGTCGTTACCGACGAACGCGTACCAGGTGATGACCTGCAGCTCCAAAGCGGAGAAGGCCCATGTGCAGGCAAGCCGCAGCGCCCTGGCTGCGTAGCCGCGGCCACGACTCCACGGTGCGAGCAAGTAGCCGACCTCGGCACCCCCGTGGCCGTCCGGGCGTAGGTCGATCGTGCCACCCCAGCGGTCGGACGGGGGTGTCGTGACGATCCACACGGGGGAGGCCCACCAGGCTCCGCCCGTCGGAACCTTGCCGAGCCACTCT
>JAPLBU010000403.1:0-880 GCA_026392575.1 Actinomycetota bacterium
CCAGCCCGTGTCGAAGACGGACGGGAAGAACTCCTTGCGCTTCTGCTCGTCAGCACCGAAACCGCCCGTCGCAATGACGACCGACGCCGCCGTGATCTCATCGTCACCGACGGCGATCCCGACAACCGCCCCATCGACCACCAGAAGCCGGTCCACGCGCTGGCCGAGGGCGAAATCGACCCCGTGCTCGCGGCAATGGCGGTAGAGCACGTCCACGACGGCCTGGCCACGCCCGATGGGACAGTGCACGCGCGGCAGGGTCTCGTCACCGCCGAAGACAAGCTGGTCGTAGAACTCCACGCCGAGGTCGCCGAGCCACTCGACCGCCTGACCGGCCCGCTGGGTCAACCGCTCGACGACGGCGGCTTCGACCTTCCACTGGTTCAGTGTCATGTAGTCGTGGAAGAGCGCCTCCGGCGAGTCCTCGATGCCCTGGGCCTTCTGGTAGCGGGTGGCTGCACCCATCATGAGCCCGCCGGAAAGCCGCGAGGAGCCGCCGACGATGCCCTCGCCTTCGGCGACCAGCACACGTTCCGCCCCCGCCTGGCGGGCAGCGAGGGCGGCTGAGAGACCCGCCGCAGCCGACCCGATGACGAGCACGTCGAAGTCGAAGTCAGTCATCCTGCTGGTCTCCTTGATGTCCGTCAGTCAGTCAGTCAGTCAGTCAGCAGAGCAGGTGGCGGGAAGATGCCGGCATTGGCGGTGATGCCGCCGTCACACATGAGCACGGAGCCGGTGATGAAACTCGCAGCCGGTGATGCGAGGAAGCAGATCGCCTCTGCCTGCTCCTCTGGCCGGGCCATCCGCTGAAGCGGAATATTGCGAGTGAGCTCAGACAGATGCTCCGGGGTAAGCCGGCCGCCCTGCAGGATCGCCGTCA
>JAPLBU010000403.1:938-4394 GCA_026392575.1 Actinomycetota bacterium
CATCACGTTGACCCGGACACCGCGTGCGCCCCAGTCCAAGGCCGCCGCCCGTGCGAGATTGATCGCTGCAGCCTTTGACGCGTTGTAGGCGAACCGCTCCGGGTCGGCGCGCACTCCCGATGTCGAGGCAACCACGACGATCGAGCCACCGCCCTGCTTCGCCATCTCCGGTGCCCCGTGCCGGATTCCGAGCACTACACCGCGCGCGTTCACCGCCATGATCCGGTCGTAGGCATCGACGGCGTCGTCGCCCTCCCAGTTCGTCCGCCGTGCGATGCCGGCGTTCAGCACGAGTACGTCGAGCCGGCCGAAGGTGTCGACGGCAGCGCCGACCATCGAAGCGTTGTCATCTTCGATGCTGACGTCAGCCACGACGGGCAGCAACCCCGCAATCCCGTCCGTCCACGCGAGAGCGTCGGGGCTGACATCCGCGACCACGACCGCGTACCCGCGCTCATGCAGCATGCGGGCGGTGGCCTCACCGATGCCCGCGCCCGCCCCTGTGACGGCGGCAACCGGACCGCCAAGCTGCCATGTCGTCACGTGCGTCTCCTCGTCTTCACGGGTTAGCGGACCTCAAACATCTCGTACACGATGTCGTCGCCCTCGCTGCGACCCTGACCGACCGCCTGAACCCCATTGAGCCAGGCATAGCGCGCATCGTCCGTCTCGAAGGTCGGTGCCACCGTGTAGGTGCCGCGACCCCGATCACAGCGGCCCTGATACGTCACATACACAAGGGCACCATCGTCCGTGCGGACCAACTGGCGGACATCGAGCAGCATGATCGTGCCGTCACCCGATGGGATGGCCCAGTCGCCGCCAGGGGCGATGATGTCACCGCTGAACCGCTCCCCCTCCCAGCGGCCGTGCGCGATGCCACCGATAACACGGCGATGGAACGCCGTCTCACCAAGCCGGTACACATCACCGCGCGTAACACGCACCGTGGCCAGAGAAACAAGCTCGAACGGCGGCGTCATGACGCAGCCACCGACGAGCTCTTGCTGCGTACGCGAATCGGATCGGTCATTCCATCCCACTCCTCGTGTGCCATGCGGATCTCCGTGAAAAGCTCGTCGACGTCGTCGTTGAGACCATGCAGCTCGACGAAGAAGCCGAGTGCACTGCGGCAGTCAAGGTAGGCGACCGGCACGTACGAGTGCAGCGTCGAGCCGACCTCGAAGCCGGCATCGGTGAAGCGGGCGACCTCCGCGGGCATGTCCTCGGCCGGCACGAGGCAGGCAACGTGGTGGAAACCCTCCTCCCCCGCTGCGTACATGTCGCGGTAGACCGACGGGCTGTCGTCCATGCACTGGATGAGCTGCACCTGCGCCGGGCCGGCCTGACCGAAGGCGTACGAGAACACGGCAGCATCTGGCGTGCCCCGATACGTGTGGTCGCGGCCGACATGGTTGCGGCTAACGAAGAACGGGCCAGCCCCCATTACCTCGACCCAGTGCCGAACGGCCGAATCGAGATCGTTGACCACATATGCGTACTGGACGATCGGATAGCGGATCAAGGGTTCGCGCATGGGCCGACGCTACGCGATCGATGGACGAGTCACGGCGCCGACCGGACCTCGGCAGTACCGTCGCGCGAACGCACCGGATCGGTGACCCCGTCCCAGGTCTCATGGGTCGCCCGCACCGAAGCGAAGAACCCCTCTGTGCGCTCGGTACTCCCATAGAGCTCTACGAAATGACCGAGGTCGTCGCGGCAGTCGAAGTAGACGGCAGGCACGGTGGTGGTCAGCGAGGCCGCAGGCGAGTAGCCCGCTTCCGCGAATCGTCCAACCTGAGCGTCCCAACCCGGCATCGGAACGAGTGCGCAGACGTGATGGAACCCGCCTTCGCCCGGGGCGTACATGTCGCGGTAGATGGACGCGCCGGGATGGTCCTGCGCGATCAGCTGAATCTGCACTGGACCGCACTGGCCGAAGGCGTAACTCACCTTCGTCACACTCGGGACGCCTCGGTACGTGAGGTCGCTGCCGACGAAGTCACGCATGACGAAGAAGGGTCCTGCGCCAAGGGTCTCGACCCAATGGCGGATGCCATCGTCCAGATCGCGCACGACATAGGCGTATTGCACGACCGGGTACTGCAGGAGCGGCTCGCGCACCCGATNNNNACGCGATCGAGTCGATGGTTACCGTGCCCGCGGAACCGTCGACCGTCACGATGGCGCCGTCCGGGATCTTCTGTGTCGCGCCTTCCAGGCCGGCAACACAGGGGATGCCAAGTTCTCGGCTGACGATCATCGCGTGACTGTTCGGCGCCCCTACTCCGACGATCACCGCGCTGGCCACCACGAACAGCGGCGTCCACGACGGATCGGTCTGCGGGGCGACGAGGACGTCACCGGGTTCGAAGGTCGAAATGGCCGACGTGTCGTGGATGACGCGGGCACGGCCGCTCGCCCGTCCCGATGCCGCACCGATCGCGGTCAAGGTGTCTCCAACCGAGGCAGCATCGAAAGTGTCGCTGGCCACGCGCTTGAGCTGGGCAATCGGAACGCGGGGCTCACGTGCATCAAGGAAGAGCGGCACCTCGAGGCCGAAGTACTCCTTCCAGTCCAGTTCGCGCTGCGCGATCGTCGCCGCGACGAGGTCGGGCTGGAGGACGAGTCGGTCGAGCTCACTGTCGAGAGCCATGAAGATCTGGCGCGGATGGGCGAGCTGGCCCTCATTGGTCAGGCGGCGGCCCATCTCGAGCAGGGCGATGCGAGCCTCGTTGATCACCTTGATGCAGTTGCTCTTGCCCAGCTCGCGCCAGCCGGCGAACCGGCGCGCAGAGTCCAGGCCCATGCGCAACGTCGCGACCGCCTCATCGTTGCCGTTGAGGCCGTCCATCACCCGGCCAACCACTCTCTCCGCCGAGATAGTGGCCTCGGCTCGACGCGCGGCCGGCGACTGCACGTCCTCGAGGTGGCGCATCCGGTCGATGAGTGCCAGCGGCAGTTCCGGCCGCGTCTCCCACGAGTCCGCACCGAGATCCCACTCGGACGGCCCCCGGTAGCCGAACTCGCGCAGGAAGGCGCTGAACCGCTGGTGGAAGTCGGGGTGGTGCTCCTTGAGCCACGGCACCATCCCCTCGACACCCGCATCGAAGAGCTCGTTCAGGACCGCGTCGTTGCGGACAATGCGCGACAGGTCCCACAGCGCGTATGACGGAGCCGCCGACACGACATCGCCCGCCGGGCCGACGAGGTCGAACGGCGAGATGCCCGAGCCCTCGGGCAGGACGGATGCGATCACTGCTGGGCCGACGGCCGCCTGGGCGCCGCCGATGAGCTCACCGCGCCAGGTCATGCGCTGGTAGGGGGCCAGGCTCCGCGCATAGGCGACAAGCGCAGCGTTGGACATCTCGTCGAAGTCCGGCCGCTGCGACCGCAGCCGGTCGGCGATCCGGGTGTCCTCCTCGAGCTCAGGGAACGAGGAGGTCGTCAAGG
>JAPLBU010000403.1:4442-9373 GCA_026392575.1 Actinomycetota bacterium
CGACGTCACGGGATCGCCGTCGGTCGGATGGTCCTCATGCGGCGGCGCGTCGGGATGACTGCCGAAGAACGAGGCGTCGACGGCCTCCCAGCCCAGGCCGCTGCGGACCCCGGTGAGCCGAGCGGTGGTGACGTTGACGTACATGTGCCCGTAACGGAATCCCGCGGCCGGCATCGCATCCGGCTCGAGGTTCGCCTCAGCGACCGAGATGGCGCCCATCTCGGCATAGGCATTCGAGAAGCCCGCGATGACGTGGGGCAGCCAGACCCGATCCGCGCCCAGCGGGCTGATCGGATCCGGCAGGACATCATTCGCATTGAACCGGGTGTAGATGGGGAAGCGCTGGTTCAGCTTCTTGCTGTCGATGCACCAGTCGTCGCTGAGCTGCCCACGGGGCGTCGTATCCGTCATGGGAGCAGACGTTATGCCAACCACTGCTCCAGCACCATGTGGAAGTGCCGAATCTTCGTCTCCTGATAGTCGGCGAAGGTCACCTCGTCAAGGGAACCCGACTCGAGTCCCTTCTGGACGTGCGGCAGATTCGCGTCATCCTGATCGAACACCCGCGCAAGCAGACCCAGCGCGGGCACCGTCGTCCAGGACGTGTCGAGATCCACCATCTGGAGCTCCGCACCCCGCGGAGGAGTGTCTCCCTCGAAAGGGCTCAGGATCATGCACTCGAAGATCGACATGCCGGGATCGTTGCCATACGGCCGGAACCGGTAGCACGTGCGGTTGTACGAGCCCCACGGATGCAGGTTCGGGAAGAGCGTGTACGGCATGCTGTCGCACATCTCCGCGTCGGAGAGGCTCTGAGCCACCTCGACCCCGAGATCCTTCTCCAGGTGCTTGCGTCGGTTGTCGGACATCGTTCCGCGGGTCGTCGCACCGTCCGGCACGATGACGACGGGCGCCTGATCCAGATTGCGATCCGTGAGGGCATCCATCATCTCCTGCTCGGTGGGCTCCCACCTCAGGTGTGGGCTGGGGATCCCGTTGGGGGTCAGCGTCCGCGAGAAGTTGCCCCATGCGTCGTACTTGGTGATCGTGTCGCCGATCCCGGGCAGCAGCTGGGCATGGGTCGCGACGACGTGCCACGACTCCATGAAGGCCTCCTGGGCCAGCTTCCAGTTGCAGCGCAGCACCTTGCCGACGTGGACCTGCTTGTAGCGCTTCTCCAGCGGCCAGGTCTCGAAGTGCTTGGGCAGGTCGCCGAGGAAGTCAGCCAGCGGACCGGCCTCAGGATCGAGGTTGATGAAGACGAACCCGCCCCACGTGTCGACCTGAACCGGGATGAGCGGCCACTCCTCGCCCACCTGCGGGAAGTCCCACTTGCACGGCATGGCCTTGAGGGAGCCATCGAGATCCCAAGTGATGCCGTGGAACGGGCACTGGAAGCTGTCGGCCTTGCCGTCGGCCTCCTTCAGCGTGCGCCCACGATGCAGGCAGATATTGCGGTGCGCCTTGATGGAGCCATCGCGCTGACGTACGACGAGGACGGACACATCGGCGATGTCGTACTTGACGAAGTCACCTGCGTCGAGGATGTCCTCGACCCGGCAGGCCATCTGCCAGACGTGCTTCCAGACGACCTCAACCTCGAGATCATGGAAAGCCTGTGACGTGTATCGCTCGACAGGGACCGTCAGGGCGATTCCGGGCAGCGGATTGGTCCAGCGGTACACATCGGGGACCTCGCGCGAATCCTTGGCTGATGAACGTGGAGACCGACACGCTGTTGGGCGCCTGGACGGCGAAATACGACGTGCCCTGCACCGAGAGGCCCTCGGTCGTGCCGAGGATGCCGTCTGACGTCGTAGTCACTCGCCCTCCTTGGGGGCTGGGAAGTCCTTGGGATTTCCTGCGCTGCCCACGGGCAGTTGCGGGCCGGCCAGCCAGTGGCACATGTGGATGTCGACGTTGTAGAGGTTGCCCTCGACACGGACGCCGTTCGGCGTGAACACACCCCGACGGTCGCCGGACGTGACCTCGACGAGGCCGTCCTCCCGCACGTCGTAGATGGCCTGACTGAGCGGGTGCATACGTGTGCGCATACGGCTCCTCCTAGCGGTATCTCCAGATGTGTAGTGACTCTAAAGAAACTCGCGCAGGAGAAGTCAGGGCCTTTGGTCCCGAAGAGCGCGGCAAAGGTCGCCGAAGGGCGGCTAGGACAAGGATCCGCCGGCGAACCAGCGGTTCATCCGCTCCTCATTGGCCTCGGCGACCGGCTCCAGCAGGAACCCGGACGGCGAGCGCACGTAGGTGAAGGACCCGTAGCCCTCCTCGGGCGCCAACTGGCTGCAGACCAGCGTCCACCCACGGGCGATGAGGTCGTTCGTAAGCGTCGGAACATCGCACCAGACGCCTGCGTGGTGCAGGTTGCGGGGGTCGCCGGACCACCACGGGGTGCCCTCGACGCCCTCGAGCAGTTCGAGACGCTGCGGGCCCTGCGTCGAATAGCAGAACTTCAACGGGACGGTCCGCTGGCCATGCTCCGGCGTCCAGATGCGCTGGTCCTCGCGGGCGACCACGGCCGTCCACTCAAGACCGAGGGACGCCCCCAGCTCGTCCATGGCCTGGTGGATGTCGGGCACGAGATGGCCGACATGGAACATGCGCGTGCTGTATTCGAACACGGTGACCTCCTGCGCAGACGTTAGCAGGAAACTTGTGACAGCCTCAAGAAACTACCGGACATCGAAGACGATGGGGATGCCCGCAGACCGAGCCGACTCGAACCCGCTTGCTGTGTCCTCGTAGGCGACGCACTTCTCGGCGTGAACACCGAGATCGGCAATCGCCTTGCGATAGACATCCGGCGCCGGCTTGCCATGTGCGACATCGCTCACGGTGACGATGGCGTCGAACAGTTCCGTGATCCCGACGGCGTCGAGCGATGCGACGACGGCAGACCGCGGGCCACCTGACACGACGGCCATCGGGATCCGACCGTGATACTCCCGCGCGATCGCGACGACATGCTCCAGCGGCTCAAGCAGATGCGTTGACTCCAGGAAGAGGTCGACGCCCTCCGCCGAGACGGCCTCAATGAACCCCTCATCGGCGTCCGGCAGGGCGGCTCCGCCGAAGGGCCTCATGCTGTGCCCCGCCCACGTGGCGAACCACTCGTCGGTCATCTCGAATCCATGCCGACCGAAGACCTGACGCCAGCAGATCCGGTACAGACCCATGGTGTCGACGAGCGTCCCGTCGCAGTCGAAGAGCAGGGCCTGAGTTCCGGCGGGCGGATCAATGGAGTCGGTCGAGCGTCCAGCCATCATGGTTCCACCCTGTCATAGGCTGCCGACCGTGACCTCCGAGGACCTTCCCGGCCTGCACCTGTCATCGGTGCAGGCGTGGTTGGCTGCGCAGATCATCGAGCTCGACACCAACGGTCCGCTGAGTGCGGAGCTGTTCACGGGTGGTCGCTCGAATGTCACCTACCGGATCACCGATGCACACGACCGCAGTGTCGTGCTGCGACGTCCACCCCTCGGCAATGTCATGCCCACCGCTCACGACATGGCGCGTGAGTTCCGGGTCCTCACGGGTCTGAGCAAAGTCGGATACTCGGCACCCGCTGCTGTGGCCCTGTGCGAGGACGAGACGGTCAACGGCTCCCCGTTCCTGGTGATGGAATTCGTTGACGGACGGATCATCGCGACGGCGGACGACGCGCACCGGCTGTCCTCCGTCGAAGCCGATGACGTGTCAGCCGCACTCGTCGACGCCTTGGCCGACCTGCACCGGGTCGATGTCGCCGCAGCGGGCCTTGCCGATCTGGGCCGGCCAGAGGGCTACCTCCCCCGGCAACTGGCTCGCTGGACGAAGCAATGGGACCTCACGAAGACGCGCGACCTGCCCACGATGGATGCCTTGCGATCCAGACTCGTGGACCTGCTCGAGCCACTCCCCCTCGAGCTGCCGTGGGCACTCGTGCATGGCGACTACCGACTCGACAACGTGATCCTTGCGCCTGAGTCGGCTCAGGTTCTGGCAGTGCTGGACTGGGAGATGTCCACGCTGGGCGATCCCCTCGCCGACCTCGCGCTCACCCTCGTCTACTGGACCGAGGCCACCGACACCCTGCGACATCGGGTGCCGGTGGCCGAGCATCTCACCGACGGGACGGGCTTCTGGAATCGCGAACGGATCATCAGCACGTATGCGGAGCGATCAGGCCTGTCCGTCGATCACCTCGACGCCTGCAGTGCCCTCGCCTGCTTCAAGCTGGCGGTCATCACCGAGTCGATCCATGCGCGGACCCTGAGCGGCAAGCAGCTCGGCACGGCCGCCGGGGACATCCATGCCATGGGCGTCGCAACGGAGTCTCTCGCCGAAATGGGGCTCGCAGTCTGCAACCAAGGCACCGTCGCCGGCCTGTCCGCCTAGGCAAGCGTTGGGGGAAAGCGCTGCTACCTGCCACTCAACAGGGCGGGATGCACATGGCAGTCAAGACCGTGCCCTCCCCGTCATGCCCTGATGGGCACTTCCGGCGTACCCTGAAAGTGGAGTGACAGACCAGTAGTTCGGAAGGCGACCATGAACGCCTACATCGCCCCGGCACAGACGCCAGCACGTACCCGTCGACATCGAGCCACGGCGCCGTGGGTGCTGGCGGTGCTCTCGCCTGTCGCCTTCGTCGTCCTGATGGAGACCCTTGAGGGCATCGCCATGAGCGGTTCGGGCCCGGACATCCCCGATGCCGTGGGCCTGCCCATCTACTTCGTTCTGGTGGCGCTGCTCCCGGCGACGGCGATCGCACTCGGTGTCCGCGCGATCCGTCGAGGCGACCGCGGCAAGCCGTGGGTCCCGACGATTCTGTCGATGCTCTTTGTCATCGGACTAGTCGTCATGGTCGTCGCCGCCATCGTCGTCGGCCTGTCGTCCTAGAGGTGTCTGTGGAGTCCGGTATGGCGAGGGCTGTACTT
>JAPLBU010000068.1:0-4407 GCA_026392575.1 Actinomycetota bacterium
CCGGCTCGGATCAGACGAACCCGCCTTCGAGGCAATCGAGGACCGCGAGTCACTGCGCCCCTTGCTGGAGCAGCTGCCCGAGCGCGAGCGCGAGATCATCATGATGCGCTTCTTCCGGAACATGAGCCAGACGCAGATCGCCGACGAGATGGGCATCTCCCAGATGCACGTGTCGCGCCTGCTCGCCCGATCACTCGCCGAGCTCCGGCGCGGCCTGACGGATGCCGCCTAGTCCTGATCGCCGAGCGCGCGGCTGACGCCTGGCGCGAAGCTGAGGATCAGTCCGACCAGGGCGATCAGTGCGATGGCAATGCCGGCGTATCGCTCAGCGGAGCCGGCTGACTGCGCGAGCTCGTAGCCGATAAGCACGCCGATGATCTGGGAGAGGATGAACGGCGCCCGCGCCCAGCGCTGCGCTTTCCACCAGCCGCTGGCGACCCACAGCATGCCGGCGCCGAACCCCGCGGTGATCACCACCAGCAGGATCAGGGCTGGCGCGTTCGACACATCCTCCGGCCCGGTGAGGCCCACGCGCACCGCCTCAATGACGTCGAACAGCGCATAGACGACGAGGCCCAGCCCCTCGAGGAGGGCGATCCCGGCGAGGACGACGAGGGGACGCTCAGGTGCGGTCACACACGGAACGCTAGTGGCCGGGGCGACCGAACTATGCTCGTCGGGTGCGTGGCCTCCTCGTCGTCAACCCCCGCGCGACCACGACGTCACCGCGCGTGATCGATGTCATCGTGCAGGCCCTGTCGAATGAGCTCGAACTCGACGTCACCGTCACCACCCATCAGGGCCACGCGATCATGCTCGGTGAGCTGGCCCTCGAGCAGGGCCTGGGCATCATCGTGACCCTCGGGGGCGACGGTGTCGTCAACGAGGTCGTCAACGGGATCCTCCGCGATGGGCCCGGCGAGCACGTGCCGCTACTGGCCACGATCCCGGGCGGCAGCGGGAACGTCTTCGCGCGGTCACTGGGGCTGCCGAACGACGCCGTCGAGGCAACGGGCCTGATCCTGGACCGGATCCGCGCTGGGGCCTCGCGGCCGATCAGTCTCGGGCGGGCGAACGACCGCTGGTTCGTCGCCAACGCCGGGATCGGCATCGACGCCGAGATCATCGCCGCGATGGAGCAGCACCGGAAGGCCGGCCGCTCCGCAACTCCCGCTCGCTACCTGACCACGACGCTCAACCAGTTCTTCCGCAGCACGAACCGTCACGAGCCGGCGCTGGCCCTCACACGAAGCATCGGCGACGATCACGCCGTCGAGCGACTCGAGGGGGTCTACCTCGCCTTCGTCCAGAACACCTCGCCCTGGACGTTCTATGGCTCCTGGCCGATCAACCCCTGCCCCGATGCCTCCTTCGAGACCGGGCTAGACGTGTTCGCCTTGCGCCGGATGCGTGTGCCCACAGCCTTGGTCGCCACGCGCCGGATGCTGACGAGTTCGGGCGGGGGCACGGCCCGCGGCGGGATCGTCACCTGGCATGACCAGCCGGGCTTCACCCTGACCGCCCGCCGACCGACCGCCCTGCAGATCGACGGCGAGGGGATCGGGACGACCACGGAGGTGGTGTTCACCAGTCAACCGGCAGCCCTCCGGGTCATCTGCTGACCCACCCCGACCCTCGGTGATCCTGCAAGCGTTTTCGTGCTGTACCGGTAATCGGACGGGCAAAAGCCCGTTATCGGACAGTTGTGACCTCGCTGTGACCTATCCGACAGTACCCGCCCCCCTAAAAGCGGGTTTTCCCCTACCCCCGGACCGTCTCGTTCGCGCCAGCACGTGAAAGCAATCACGAGCACCGGAAGACCCCGGTGCCTGCCCCAAATGGAGTGATTGCGCATGGACTGGCGCCACGAGGCTGCCTGCCGTGACGAAGACCCGGAACTCTTCTTCCCCATCGGCAACACCGGGCCAGCGTTGGTCCAGATCGAAGAAGCCAAGGCCGTGTGTCGCCGTTGCAGCGTCGTCGACGAATGCCTCCGTTGGGCACTTGAGACCGGCCAGGACGCGGGCGTCTGGGGCGGGCTCAGCGAGGACGAGCGACGCGCTCTCAAGCGACGCAACGCGCGCCTGCGCGCACGAAGCAACGCCTGACTCCCAACCGTCAGGCCGGTATCTCGAACGTGGTCCCCAACAGCAGGGCGAGTTCCTCGGGCGGTACCGCCGCGCTGTAGAAGTACCCCTGAGCACCCGCGCACCCCGCTTGGCGCAGGAAGGCTGCCTGACTGGCATCCTCCACGCCCTCTGCGGTCACCGACATACCCAGCGACTCGGCCAGCCGGACGATGCCGACGACCAGCCGGCCCTCGTCCTCGTTGGACGTGACACGCGACACGAAACTGCGATCAAGCTTGAGGACGGCGATCGCATACTCGCGCAGGTACGCCAGCGAGGCGTAGCCGGTCCCGAAGTTGTCGACCGCCAAGCGGACCCCGCGCGCACCGATGCCACGCAGATTCCGCTCGATGGTCACGGCCCCCTTCAACAGCGATGCCTCCGTGATCTCGATGCACAGGTGTCGAGCCCCGAGGCCGCTGGCCGCGAGCGCATCATCGATCGCGCTGAGCAGGCCGGGGTCGGCCAGTTGGACGGTGCTCACGTTCACCCGGACGGTCAACGGCGGGCCACCCGATGCGGCCGCCCATGCTGCGGCCTGCGCACACGCGGTACGCATCGCCCAGGCCCCAAGCGGCAGGATCAGGCCGGTCTCCTCGGCCACCTGGATAAAGCGATCTGCCGAGTAGACGTCGCCGTCGGGGTGATGCCAGCGCAGCAGCGCCTCCACCGCAACGATCGAGCCCGTTGAGAGATCGATCTCCGGTTGGTACCAGACTGCCAACTCGTCCTGCTCGATCGCCTGGGCCAGCCGCACTTCGAGGCTCGCCCGCATCGAGAGCGCGGCGCGCATGCCGTCGCAGAACGCCAGCACCCGATCGCGGCCCTGCTCCTTGGCCGCATAGAGAGCGGCATCCGCTTCGCGAAGCAGGTCGTCGGCATCACCGCTGCCCGCAGAGACTGTGATGCCAACGCTGATCGTCGCGAACAGCTCACCGGTGCGGTGGGCGAAGGGTCGACGGAACTGCTCCACCAGACGCGCAGCGCCCCGCGCAGCCTCATCCGGATCCTCGAGCTCGCGCATCACCACGACGAACTCGTCACCGCCCGGACGTGCAAGCAGGTCGCTCGAGCGCACCAGCTCCTGCATGCGCGCAGCGGCTGCAACCAGCAACTCGTCACCCACTCCGTGGCCGAGGGAGTCGTTCACCGACTTGAACCGGTCGATATCGATCACCAGCACCGCTGTGAAGCGCCCTGACCGACTGGCCGCCGCCTGCGCTCGGGCGATCTCGTCGTGCATCTCGGCACGGTTGGCGAGTCCGGTGAGTGGATCACGCGTCGCGCGAGTTAGTAGCGAGTCCTCCGATCGCTTGCGGTCGGTCACATCGCGGGTGCTCGTGATGACATGCCCGACAGACCCATCGGGCTCGAACTCCGGCACCAGCGAGGCCTCGAACCACGCATTGCCCCGAGGGCCGGCCGTCTCGAAACTGAAAGTCCCCGATGTCGCCGTCTCGAATACAGCCTGCACATGCTCAGCCCACACGTCTGCGTCGGGCAACTGGAGTTCCGCGAGAGTCTTGCCCATCCACGCGCTCGCGGGGATCCCAGTCGCGCGGATCAGCTGGTCGTTGACGTAGTCGACCCGCAGGTCGCGGTCGTACCGGGCGACCGACTGGTGCGTGTTCGCCAGCACGATTCGCAGCATCTCGGCATCCGCAAGGTGCCTAGCCTCTTCGCGCCGTCGCTCCGTGACATCTTCGTTGGTACCAGTGATCCGAGTCGGCAGGCCATCGGCCCCCCACGAGACTGCCATCCCACGAGTACGCACCCAGACCCAGTGCCCGTCACTGTGACGCATCCGCATTTCGTAGTCGTAGAACCGATGGAGGCCCCCGACGACACGGTCGACGTCAGCCCCCGACTCCGCCAGATCGTCTCGATGGCACATCCTACGTACATCGGCGATCTTCAAGGCGGACGCTTCCGACGACGGGTAGCCGACGATCTCCAACGTTCGGTCACTGACGTGCATCTCGCCGGTGACCACGTCCCAATCCCACGTACCAAGCTGGCTTGCCTCGAGCGCGAACTCCAGCAGCTCCTTGCCAGCAGCCAGGTCTCCCTGCAGCGACAGCAGTCGTCGTCGTGCCACCACCTGATCGTGAATGTCGCGGATCGTCTCGACTCGGCCAATCACGTTTCCGTCGTCATCGATCAGCGGCTTAGCGCTCGCAACCATCCACCGGTACTCGCCGCTCTTGTGCCGGAACCGCAGCTCCAGATCCGCACCCTCCGGGCGATCCCGGTCGAGCAGGAGCTCGTCGCGGGCCGC
>JAPLBU010000068.1:4413-5531 GCA_026392575.1 Actinomycetota bacterium
CCGTTGAGGTGCAGGGCCTCCTCGGCCGTGTAGCCGAGCACCTGCTCGAGGGCCGGCGAGGCCCAGGCGAGTTCGCCCGTCGGGGCGACGACCATGACTGCGACGTTGGAGTTCTCCGCCAGCAGCCGGTATCGCCAATTGATGTCGTCCATCGGGTTCCCACTGCTGCCGGCTTCGACAGCGCCGTTCTGCTCCCCCGCGACGGTCACGGGATGAGACTAGGGCCCGATACTTACGGTTGGATCACGAAATCGGATTGGGCACACATCACTTTTGCCGCATTTCATGACAGAGTTGACAAATGCATGACGCGATCAGCCCCGACCGATCATCGGAACCGTCACGACCACCGAGGTTCCGGTCTCCGACGAGCCGAACGAGCAGGTGCCATGAAGGTCGCCGGACACGAGCGACTGGACGATGCTGAGCCCCAGACCCGTCAGGTCCGCATCGAAGTCGGCGGGCAGGCCATCGCCGTCATCGGTCACCGTCATCACCAGAGCATCGGACGCGGACGACGTGATCCGCCCGAGTTCGACACTGATGGTCGACGCGTGCGCATGCTCGACGGCATTGTGCAGCAGCTCCGACACCGCCATCGCCAGCGGTGTCGCCAGGTCCGCTGACAGCGAGCCCCAGGACCCTTCGCGCACGAGGCCCGTGACACGATCGACGATCTCATCGAAGTCGACGCGTTCACCCGTGTCGACCGACAGCGACTCATGCACGATGGCAATCGCGGCCACGCGCAACTCCGCCTCGGCCAGCGCTTCCTTCGCCTCCGCCGTCGATGCGCGCCGCGCCTGCAGACGCAGCATCGCCGCGACCGTCTGGAGGTTGTTCTTGACTCGATGATGGATCTCGCGGATCGTGGCGTCCTTGCTGATGAGGGCACGCTCGCGGCGCCGCAAGTCCGTGGCATCCTGCACGAAGATGAGCGCGCCTGCGCTGGAGCCATCACGCACGAGCGGGATGCCGCGCAGCAGGACGACCGCGCCCGCAGGATGACCGAGCACGCCCGCATGACGGCCGGACGAGTGTCGTTGCCGGCGGAGGACGGCGTACCCAAGCGACAAACATTCTCAGCTCACCGTCGCTGGTCGTCTTGCAGTTAGCGA
>JAPLBU010000221.1:0-845 GCA_026392575.1 Actinomycetota bacterium
GGGCGAGTCCGGCCCGTCAGTTCCGGCTAGTGCACATATCCGTGGCCGATAGACTCCACGCCTGCGCGGCCCCGTCGATGTCCAGTTCCGGCTAGTGCACATATCCGTGGCCGATAGACTGCTCATGGGGTGCTCCTTCGGTTCCTGGAGTTCCGGCTAGTGCACATATCCGTGGCCGATAGACTCGCACGGGAGTGGGCAGCCGCAGGGCACAGTTCCGGCTAGTGCACATATCCGTGGCCGATAGACTTTCAGGACAAAACCCAAACCATCACCCACAGTTCCGGCTAGTGCACATATCCGTGGCCGATAGACTAGAGGGCCGGAATATCCTTGCGCTGCAAGGCGTTCCGGGCCTCTAGCGTCACGAAAACTGAGCAAACTAGAACATCTCGAGCTGCCCTGGAGCCCCTTTCCGAGGCGACTCTCGGCGGCCGCTGAAGCTTACGATCCGTTCGTACTGCTTGTCTGTGAACGTCAGCAGACTCACCCGCCCAGCCGTTGGAAGACTCCACTGAACCTTCGCGGCGACCGTGGAAACCTGAGACTGGGAGGCGCAGAACCGCACATACACCGAGTACTGGGCCATCTCGAAGCCATGATCCAGTAGGTCGGCACGGAACCGGGCGGCTGCCTTCCGCTCCGGTTTCGTGACCACCGGAAGGTCGAACATCACCATCACCCACATGATGCGGTACCCGCTGAGCACCGTCCGCCGCCCGGCTAGACCGTGCCACCGTCGACGGCCTCCTGCAGCACAGACGGTATCTGCGGCGCAGGCAGCACCACCCGGTCGGCCTCCCCGAGATAGAGCCTGACCAAGGACGTCGCCAAGGACTGAACGC
>JAPLBU010000221.1:881-1823 GCA_026392575.1 Actinomycetota bacterium
CTCCGCTTTCCCCAGGTCCGCGTGGCCGTCCCGCCACAGCAGCCACGTCTGCAGATCCATGAACGGTCGGAATGGTTCCATCAAGTCATCGACCAGTCGCATCGGATTCGCGTCATTGCTGTGATGGATCCCGATCGCAGGGTGCAGACCCGCGGCGACCACTGCCCGCGCCGTCGAAGCCCGAAGGACGGTGTATCCATAATTCAGGAACCCGTTCGGCTCCCGGCCCCCGCTGCCTCGGCGGAAGGATGTACCGAACAGAGCAGGCCAGTAGGCCCGCGCCGCCTGCGCCTCGATATTGCCCGGATCACCGGACCGCACGGATCCCGCCAGAGCCCGCAGCCGCGCGCCGGACTGCCCCACCGCCTCGAGAACCGCGGCCTGCTGCATCACCTTCGCCCGCACAATCTGCGCCCAGACCCGCTTGTTCGCGGGCCGGCTGGCCCCGATCTGTGCCTCGAACCTATGGGCCTGAACGGAGTTCCCCGCACACGACAGCAGCATCCCGACCACCATGTGATGGCTGTCGACCACCACCAGCGGTGCCGACTCCTCAGCGAGATGAACCAGGACTGCATTCGAGTAGGTGATGCCGTGCCCGTGGGCGATCACGGCCTCAATGTCGGCGAAGGGCACCCGCCCCAGCTCCCCGCGCGTGTCCCCCACGTCATCAACCACCAGGAACCCGCGCTCAACATGCAGGTGCCGGTTGTCATGCGCGATCTCGACGACACGACGCATGCGGGTCGACTACCGGGGAGACCGAGCGACGTGGATACGACCGCTGGGGCTGATCGTCACCAGCCGAGCGTTCGCCCTCCCCAGCGGACCCGGACTCTTCTGCAGATAGGCGATCTCCTTCGCCCGTACCCGCGCATCCACGTTCGCCTCGTTGAGACCGGCAAAGAACATCGCCCCGCTGCTACGGAACGAGCACAGTCG
>JAPLBU010000221.1:1892-3871 GCA_026392575.1 Actinomycetota bacterium
CTGTCCGTCAATGTCCATGCGCACGACGTCATCGCGCATCAACCGCATGACCAGTGGCCGTCCCGACTGTGTCAGCGCCGGATCCCGCAGGCGGTCCGCGCCCTGCTCCTGCACGATGCGGTAGGCCTCGAAGGTGCTGATCACCTCCCCCGCCCAGACGCCCTTGTCCCCGACGAAGATCTCGATGCAGTAGTTGCTGTCGCCCTTCACCCCTCGCACGGCATTGTCCGGGCGGGCCTTGACCCCAGTAGGCGCTCGGTAGGCGGCGCTGGGATTACCAGCGATCGCTATGGTGTCCAGCTTCTCCAGAACGCGCACGCGGCGCGTCCCGGTGTCCTGCGTGAACGTGGCCAGCCGATCCTTGAACTGCTCCCCCTCAGCGGCCCCCAGGTGCTTCAGCAGGCGAACCTTCAGCACCGGGTCCGCGAACTGGGCCTTCTCCACCGCCGCGACAGAATCGTAGCCATCCAGCCGTCGGCGCAGCGCGACGTACCCCGCCCCGCGCAGACCGTAGTTGGTGTCGTTGTTCATCTGCCGCTGATGCCCGTGGTTCGGCCGGTGACTGACAACAATCGACCCGACGACGTCACGCACTCGTTCGCGCAGACCGACCAGTGGCTCCGGTCGCGGCGAGGACGTCAACTGCCGGTCAACGGTAACTCCCCGCCCACTGGCATTCGCGAACGTCTGGAGGGACGCCCGACCCATGAGGCCGACCACGACAGCATCAATGGCATGGTGCCGATGGTCGGCACGGTTCTTCTCCCCACTGTCATGCAGGAGACTGTTCAAACCCCAGTGATGGCGCAGGGCCCCCGTCAGACGCCCCGGGACAACCCAGACTTCACCCGGCGTAACCAACTCCAGGTATTCCTTCGCGATCCGCGACAGATAGGCGGTGTCATTTAGCGCGCGCGCGAGAAAGTCGGCATCCTCCCGCAGCCACCGCTCGTAGCCATCCGGCGCGAAGCGGTACGCCTTCCCCTTCGGCATCGCGCGGACACGGTCCAGCATCTGCGGATAGTCGTACGGCTGCGGGGAGTGGCCGAACGCCTCGTAGGGTGTCCTGTCCCCCTTGTATCCGTTCGCTTTCACCATCGACACGGTCTTGTTGTTCATCGAGTCATCCAGGGTGCGGCGGAACGGCAGGATGTGCTCGACTTCAACCGCTGGCGAGAACAACCGCTCCATGCTGATGTGCTCACCGGTGTACGGGCACCGTCGGTCCATCGGGTGCGCCCTGTCCAGCTCGACCCACAGGCGCATCTTCTGAATATCGGCACGGCTCGCATCGATGCCAAGTAACTCCTTGATCTGCCGGGCGTACCCCTCGTTCTCCTTCTGCCGCAGGGCCTGCTCCTTGGTCAGCTCGTCCTTGCGGTCCTTCGACAGTTTCAGGTCACGCACCACCTCCACGATCACCTGTGTTGGCGGGCCGTACTCCCCGATGAGGCTGTTGACGACTTTGCGCACCTCGTTCAACGCGATGTGGACGGTCGGGTTCGCGATCCGCCCGTACCGGTCCGCCGGCAGGTCGGTGACCAGCCCTGTTCCATGGCCCACGTGCCGCTGCAGATACTCGCCGTAGTACGGCAACTCCGCCAGCACCTCTCCCGTGCACTCCGCATGGGTCAGCGCACTGTGCGAGCCGTACCCGGCCCTGTCCACCGCAACGTTGAAAGTGACCACGTCCTCCACCAGGTGCGGCAGGATCCGGGCCGTTGCCCGGCTGCTGAGCCGCGCATAGCCCGGAGCCAGCCTCGAGATCGCCGATCGGGCCGCCGATACACGCAGTGCCTGCTCCTGGGTCAGGCCATGCTGCTCGCCCAGCCAGGCGACCAGTGTCTCCTCGTCCTCCTCATCCAGGATCCGCTGCACGATCACGTCCTGCACTTCCCAGGCCAGTTCATGCCACCGGGACCCGAACCTGTCGTCCGCAGCGAGTACGAAACTGGTGCTGTTCCCCTTCAGGTCCTTCC
>JAPLBU010000052.1 GCA_026392575.1 Actinomycetota bacterium
CGGATGAGCTCGGCCGCCGGCCAGCAGAAGTACGCCGAGTGGCTCTACGCCGGTATCGAGCGGTACTTCAGCCGCTGAAACCGTGCACCAGGGTGCGCAGCAGCGCGGCCAGTTCCTGCTGGATCTCGGGTGACAGCTCCGACAGCACCTCGTGCTCGCGGGCGACGAGATCGAACAGGGCACTGTCGACGGCGCTGCGGCCGGAGTCGGTGAGCACCACGCTGACTCCGCGACGGTCGGACGGATCGGGCTCGCGGCGGACGAGGCCGCGCTCCTCGAGCCGGTCGATGCGGTTGGTCATGGTGCCGCTGGTCACCAGGGTCTCGGTGCCGAGCTGGCCGGGGGACAGGGCGCAGGGCGCGCCTGCCCGGCGCAGAGCGGCCAGCACGTCGAACTCCCAGGTGTCGAGGTCGTGAGCAGCGAACGCCTGGCGGCGGGCCAGGTCCAGGTGGCGGGCCAGCCGGGTCACCCGCGACAGCACCTGCAGGGGGGAGACATCGAGATCAGGACGCTCGCGCTGCCAGGCCGCGGTGATCCGGTCGACATCGTCGATCGGGTTCAGGTCGGCGGGCATGCGCACATGGTACGTCAAGAATCTTGATGTCAAGATACTTTCGTCGGGGGAATCCCGGTTGTGCTCGGGGGCAGGGAGTTTGTGGCGGAAGGCCATCTCGGGATTCTTTGGTAACTGGAGTTATGGTAACTCCAGTTACCATTAGTTCGCCGCTGGCGAGTGATCGCGACGGGATCCACTCAGCCCTTGCGGCTCACGACCGCCGGTGGCTTCGCCTCGAGGTTGTGCAGGCCGTTCCAGGCGAGGTTGACCAGGTGGGCCACGACCTCCTCCTTCTTCGGCTTGCGCACATCGGGCCACCACTGACCAGTCTGGGCGACCATGCCGATGAGCATCTGCGAGTACAGCGGAGCCCACTTCGGGTTGAGCTTGTGCGCGCGGAACTGGGTAGCGAGCAGGTCATCGACCCGGGCCGCGACATCGACAAGCAGGCCGGCGAAGGTGCCGCCGCGGGCCTCCGACCGAGCCTCGGGGTCGCGGACCGCGGGGGTGTCGCGCACGAGGATGCGGAAGCCATCGGGGTAGCGGTCGATGTAGTCGAACAGGGCCATGCCGGCGCGCTCGAGCAGGGTGCGCGCATTGGCGTGCGGGGTGCCCGGCACGTTGGCATCGCCGAGCGCATCGGCGATCGACGCGAGCAGGTAGGTCATCTCGCGGTCGACCAGGACGGCGTACAGGCCTTCCTTGCCCCCGAAGTGCTCGTAGACGTCCGGCTTGGAGACGCCTGCCTTGGCGGCGATCTCCTCGACGCTGACGGCCTCGAAGCCCTTCTCGGCAAACAGCGCACCCGCTCGACTCGGGCGGTGCGACGCGGGTCGGTGCGCAGGGTGGCTGTCGGCAGCGGGGTCACCGTGGCGATGCTGTCGTCGGCGTCGTCGAACTCAGGATCCATGGTGAGCACTCTCTCAGGAGGCCGGGGCGGAGGCCTGCAACCCGGGCACGCGTCGTCTCATCGCGGGGTCCTTGAGCTTGGCCGCGATGCGCTCAGGCTTGGGCCAGCGGACATCGTGGGCCCAGCCGAGCTTCTCGAGCAGGCGGATGATCTCGGCGCTCAGGTCGATCTGACCGCGGAGCACGCCGTGGCGAGCGCTCGTCTGGTCGACGTGGTGGAGGTTGTGCCAGGACTCGCCGAAGGACGGGATGGCCAACCAGGCGACGTTGCTCGACTTGTCGCGGCTCTTGAACGGCCGCGTGCCGAACACGTGGCAGATCGAGTTGATCGACCACGTGACGTGGTGGACGAGCGCGACGCGGACGATGCCGGCCCAGAAGAACGCGGTCAGCGCACCGATCCACGACCACGTGATGAGGCCGCCGAGCAGTGCGGGCAGCAGCAGGGTGGTGGTGATGGCGAGCGGGAAGTAGCGCGAGATGCGGTGCAGATCCTTGTCGGCAGCAATGTCAGGGGCGTACTTCGCGATGGAGGTGTTCTGCGCGTCGAAGAACCAGCCGACGTGTGCGTAGTAGAGGCCCTTCGCGATCGCTCGCTTCGAGGTGCCGAAACGCCACGGGGAGTGCGGGTCTCCGATCTCGTCGGAGAACTTGTGGTGCTTGCGGTGATCGGCCACCCACTGGTCGAGCGAGCCCTCGAGCGCCAACGACCCTGCGACAGCGAGCGCGATCTTGACCGCGCGGTTGGCCTTGAAGGAGCCGTGCGTGAAGTAGCGGTGGTAGCCGACAGTGATGCCGGCCGCCGTGATGGTCCACATCACGAACATCAGTGCGATGTCGGTCCAGCCGAGAAAGCCACCCCAGGCGACCGGAATCGCCAGCAGTACGGCGATCAGCGGGATGACGATGAAGAAGCCAATGGTGATGCGCATCCCCATGCTGTTCGGCTGCAGCGGGTCGTCAGAGGGCGACTCGGTGGGCAGGACCTCGGGGGATGCCGTCATGGTGCTCCTTCGCTGCGGGCGGCTCATTCGAGCGTACCTACGCTTCCGTAGGTTACGCTTCCGTAGGTTCGGAAGTCAACCGGTCCGCTGGCTGTTAGCGGAGAGTTCGGCTGACGCGTCTACAGTTCTCCTGCCGTCCGCTCCCCGGTCGGTCCCGGGTCGTCTAGCGGCAGGACAGCGGACTTTGAATCCGTCAACGATGGTTCGATTCCATCCCCGGGAGCTTCTCGCCCTGCCCCTGCCTCTGCTCGTGCTGGCGATGCTGGTCTTCAGTCTGACTGCCGCCTCGCCCGCCGCGGCTGCCCCATCGGCACTGCCGCCTGTCGACTCCCCGTACGCGATCGGCCGTCCGGTGCTGAAGACGATCTGGGTCGATCCGCGATCGGGTAGCGACGGCCGCAGCGGTGCATCACGCCGCCAGGCGCTGCGGACTCTCGACGCGGCGTGGCAGCGCATCCCGCAAGGCAGGGCGCTGACCCGCACGGGCTACCGGATCATGATCACGCCCGGCTCGCTTGCGCCGACGGCGGTGCCGAACTACTTCGAGTCGCGCTACGGCACGGCCCGGTTCCCGATCCTGATCCAGTCGGCGGATGGAGCCGGCTCGGTCACGCTGCCGGCCGTGAACATCTTCGACACGCGCTACCTCTACCTCGTCGGGCTCACGTTCTCCTCGCGCCTCGGTGATGCCGTGCACTGCGAGAAGTGCGACCACTTCCTGCTTCGCGGGAGCACGGTGCGCGGTGCACCGCGCGACAGCGGCGACATCGGTGACCTCGTCAAGATCAACCAGTCGCAGTATGTGTTCCTCGAGTCGAACGACATCTCGGGAGCATCGGACAACGCCGGCTCCGCGTACCTGCGTGTGTCGGGCAACGAGTTCTACGACTGCGGCACGGGTGGCTTCACGGCCGGGCAGGGCACGGGGTTCCAGTTCATGTCGGTGCCGTGGCTGCAGTACGAGGCGTACGGCATCACCATCACCAACAACGTCGTGCACGACGCCGAGGGCGCGGGCTTCGGAGTCAACGGCGGTTACAACGTGCTGATCGCGTACAACACGATGTACCGGATCGGAACGCGCGATCACCTGCTTGAGTTCGTCGCGGGACATCGTTCGTGCGATGGCGTCCCGGGTGACGAGGGTCGCGACCGTTGCTCTGCCTACCTGGCCCGGGGCGGCTGGGGCACTCGAAAGCGCCTGGATGCAGATCACGGTCGCTGCTCCTTACTCCGGCTCGTCGCAGAACGGCTCGAACGTCGCCGTGCCGACGCGATTCGACGATGACCTCCGCATCGTCGGCAACGTCATCTGGGACGGACCGGCCGCCCACGCGAGTGGCCTGGGCGGAGAGGATGCCGGCTGCCGTGATGCGAACCCCACCTGCAACGAGGCCCAGTACCGTGCTGACAACGCGGTCAACACCGTGCGACCCGACCTCGTCGATCCCGCCGCAGGCAGGTACGCCCTGACCCCTTCGTCGGCTGCCGCGCTGGCGACCCGCACCGCCTCGATCCCTGCCTTCAGCTGGTCGGACGCTCCTGCCGGGACTCCCGTCGGGACGACGGCAAACTCGGTGCCTCGAGACCGGGCTGGGGCCGCCCGGGGGGCCCGGTCGGCGCCCGGCGCCTACGCGGGGTGAAGGGTGCGGCGGTCCGTGGACTCCCGGATCCGACGGTCGATAGGGTGAACACGCCTTCCCCGGCCGCAGCAGGACGATTTCCTGCCCGATTCGACTGAGGAACCGATGTGACTACACGTCCGTCCGTCGTCGTGATCCTCGCGGCCGGCGAGGGCAAGCGTATGAAGTCCGCTACCCCCAAGGTGCTGCACCCCGTGGCCGGCCGGACCCTGCTCGGGCACGTCATCGAGGCGGCATCGACCCTCGAGCCGCACCACCTGGTGGTCGTCGTGGGGCACGGTCGCGATGCGGTCTGTGCTCACATCGAGGAAGTCGCTCCCTGGGCCATCACCGTCTTCCAGGCCGAGCAGAACGGCACGGGGCACGCCGTCGGCATTGCGCTTGCTGACCTCGCCGAGCGGGGTATCCCGGTCATCGACGGGCCGGTCGTCGTCCTGACGGGCGACACCCCGCTGCTCACCGGCCGCACGCTGGTCGGCCTGCTCCTGGAGCACGAGTCCACGAGCGCGACGGCCACCGTCCTGACCGCGCGCCTGGCGGACCCGTCCGGCTACGGCCGCATCGTGCGGGCCGGCGACGGTTCCGTCACGGCGATCGTCGAGGAGAAGGACGCGTCTGTCGACCAGCGGTCAATCAACGAGATCAACTCGGGCATGTATGCCTTCGATGGCTCCCGGCTTGCCGACTCCCTCACTCGCCTGGACACGGACAACGCTCAGGGCGAGGAGTACCTCACCGACGTGATCGGCCTCATGCGGTCAAGTGGCGACCACGTGGCAGCGAGTGTCTGCGAGGACTCCGACGAGATCCTCGGGGTGAACGACCGCGTGCAGTTGGCCCAAGCAGCCGCCATCCTTCGCGACCGGATCAACGCCAACTGGATGCGCGCAGGCGTCTCGATCCTTGATCCCGCGTCCACCTGGCTCGATGTCGACGTCGAACTCGAGCAGGACGTCATCATCCGTCCTCAGGTGACGCTGCGCGGGCCGACGTCGGTTGCTACCGGCGCGATCGTCGGACCCGGCACGACGCTGGTGTCCTGCGAGGTGGGCGCTGGTGCAGAGGTCATCCACACGTGGGCGGAGCTGGCCGTCATCGGCGACGGTGCGCGCGTGGGCCCCTTCACCTTCCTGCGACCCGGCACCGTGCTCGGCGAGGGCACGCGGGCCGGTGCCTACGTCGAGATCAAGAACTCCACGATCGGAGACTTCGCCAAGGTCCCGCACCTGTCTTATGTCGGTGATGCGGAGATCGGCACCGGCACGAACATCGGCGCAGCGACCATCGTCGTGAACTACGACGGAGTGGCCAAGCACCGCACCGTGGTGGGGGACCACGTGCGGATCGGGAGCGACACGATGCTGGTCGCGCCCGTGACCGTCGGTGACGGTGCCTACACCGCGGCTGGCTCGGTCATCACGGACGACGTGCCACCCGGCGCGATGGCCGTGGGCCGCGGGCGCCAGCGCAACATCGACGGCTGGGTCGAGCGTCGTCGACCCGGATCGCCCGCCGCCGAGGCGGCGGCCCGTGCCAGTCAGAATTCAGCCAGCGACAGCCCGTCCCAACCAGCGTAGGAGCCCCGGTGACACAGATGTTGGTGCCCAATCAGAAGCGCCTTGTGCTGCTTGCCGGTCGCTCGTACCCGGAGCTGGCGCAGGAGGTCGCCGAGAACCTGGGGGTCCCGCTGGCGCCGACGCTGGCATATGACTTCGCGAACGGCGAGATCTTCGTGCGCTTCAAGGAGTCGGTGCGCGGATGCGATGCGTTCGTGCTCCAGAGCCACACCTCGCCCATCAACACGTGGATCATGGAGCAGTTGATCATGGTCGACGCGCTGAAGCGCGCATCCGCCAAGCGCATCACCGTGGTCGTGCCCTTCTACGGCTACGCGCGGCAGGACAAGAAGCACCGTGGCCGCGAGCCCATCTCCGCCCGCCTCCTCGCCGACCTCTTCAAGACGGCCGGTGCCGACCGCCTGATGGCGGTCGACCTGCACACGTCGCAGATCCAGGGCTTCTTCGATGGACCGGTCGATCACCTCTTCGCGATGCCGCTGCTCGCCAAGCACGTCGCCTCGAAGGTGGACCGCTCCCGCATCACAGTGGTGTCCCCGGACGCCGGCCGGGTGCGGGTTGCCGAGCGCTGGACCGACATCCTGGGCGCCCCTCTGGCGATCATCCACAAGCGTCGCGACCCCGATATCCCCAACCAGGTCCGGGTCTTCGAGGTCGTCGGCGACGTCCGCGACCGAGTCTGCGTCCTCGTCGACGACATGATCGACACGGGCGGCACGATCGTGAAGGCAGCCGAGACCCTGTTCGACAACGGGGCGGCCGACGTCATCGTGGCGGCCACTCACGCAATCCTCAGCGACCCGGCCAGGGAGCGGCTCCAGGAGTCCCGAATCTCCGAGGTTGTGGTGACCAACACCCTGCCGATTCCCGAGGATCGGCAGTTCGAGAAGCTCACGGTCCTGTCGATCGCCCCGATCCTGGCCAAGGCCATCACCGAGGTGTTCACGGACGGCTCCGTGACCAGCATGTTCGAGGACGAATCGACCTCCCCGGTGGCCTCGTCGCACTAGGGGTTAGACTGCTGCCAATCCTCGGCGAGGGTGCCGCTCCACCGCACTGACCGTGTGGCCGGAAAAGCACCGTGATCGACGTGGTCGGCGCCCACCAGCGTTGCCGAGGTGACCGACGATGACCGAGGAGTACCTGAAGTGACCACCGTTGCCATGACCGCTGTCCCCCGATCCGACTTCGGCAAGGGCGCAGCCCGCCGGATCCGCCGTGAGGGCAACATCCCCGCCGTGATCTACGGCTCGGGCACCGAGCTGGTCCACGTGGCCCTCCCCGAGCACGACCTCAACCTGGCCCTGCGCCGCCCCCGCGTCGTCCTGTCTGTCGCGTTCGACGGCGGCACGCTGCTCGTGAAGCCGCGCGACATCCAGCGCGATCCGGTCAAGCGCAACCTCGAGCACATCGACCTCGTCATCATCACCAAGCAAGAGGCGCAGGACCGCTCTGATATGGCCGACGCCATCAAGGCCGCGACTGCCGCTGCCCAGGAGGCCGGCATGGACGCCGCCTCGGTCGTGCAGGCCCTCGAGGCTGCCGTCGCCGGTGGCGAGGACGCGACCGCGGCCGCCAAGCACGCGGTGTCCGACGCCGAGCACAAGGCTGAGGAGTACGCCGACGCTGCTGCGCATGAGGCCGTTGTCCCCTTGTCCAGTAGCCCGTGGCTGGTCGTCGGGCTCGGCAATCCGGGTCCGGAGTACGCGGCCACCCGGCATAACGTCGGGTTTCTCGTCACAGATCTGCTCGCCGACCAGGTCGGAGCAAAGCTCGCACGCCACAAGCGCGGTCACGCGCTCGCGGCGGAGGGCAAGCTCGGGATCCCGGGTTCGATGACGCGCCTTGTCCTCGTCGAGCCGCTCTCGTTCATGAACGAGAGCGGCGGCCCCGTCAAGGCGATCATGGGGTTCTATGGCGTTGAGCCGGAGCGGCTCATCGTCGTGCACGACGAGCTGGACATCCCGTTCACGACGATCCGCGTCAAGCTCGGTGGCGGCGACAACGGGCACAACGGCCTCAAGAGCATCCGCAAGGCGCTCGGCACCGGGGACTTCTACCGGGTGCGCGTGGGAATCGGTCGGCCGCCGGGCCGGCAGGATCCAGCGGACTACGTGCTCAAGCCCTTCGGGTCTGCTGAACGTGCTGAGCTTGCTGAGGTCGTGCTGCGCTCAGCGGACGCCGTCGAGAGCCTCATGACAGCGGGCCTCGACGTCACCCAGAACCGTTTCAACACCGGCCCGGTCTGACCGTCCGAACAAGGAGAGAGCATGCCCACGCGATCCGATGCCGAGCTGTCCCGCGACGTCGCGCAGGAGGCGGGCCAGCTGCTGCTCGAGCTGCGTTCGACGTTCGGCTCGATCGACGACAAGGACGCGGCCAACGCGCTGCGCAAGCAGGGCGACCGTCTCTCGCACGAACTCATCATGGAGCGACTCACGGCAGCGCGCCCCGATGACGCGATCCTCAGTGAGGAGGGCGCGGACAATGCCTCCCGGCTCACGGCCGAGCGGCTGTGGATCGTCGACCCGCTCGACGGCACCTACGAGTACGGCCAGGGCCGCGCGGACTTCGCCGTGCACATCGCCCTGTGGGAGCCGGCCGGGGCGATCCTGTCGGCCTGCACCGTCGACCTACCGGCGCAGGGGCTGACCCGATCGGTGCTCGACGTCGTCGAGGCCCCGGCTCCGCTGCCGACCGATCGCCCCATCCGCATCGTCGCGTCGCGCAGTCGCCCGCCGGCCACGCTGCCGGCGACGGTCGAGATGCTCGCCGCCGCGCTCGCCGATGCCGGCATCACCGACCAGGGCGTGGAGATCATCGACGTCGGATCCGTCGGCGCCAAGGTCAACGAGATCATCGCTGGCCGCGCCGAGGCGTATGTGCATGACACGGGCTTCTACGAGTGGGAT
>JAPLBU010000012.1 GCA_026392575.1 Actinomycetota bacterium
GACGTATCATGGTGTGCAACCGTTGCTTACCAACCACTCGGGAGGTCCTGTGAGCACTGCGACCACTCCCGCCACTGGTCGGGGCCGCACCGCCCAGACCAAAGGCGTCTCGATGCAGCCTGCAGAGCTCGCCGATGCCCGCGCCATCGAGGAGCTGACGGGGATCGGCTTCTCCGAGCTCTACCACCGGCACCTGGCCCCGCAGCTCCATGTGGCGGCGGAGCTCCTACGCGAAGCAACGGACGCCGGAATGGATGTCACCCGCGCTCGCCTGCAGGACGGCTGGCATCTGCACATGTCGCGCCGCGAACTCGACGGCCTGTACACGGAATCGTCCGAGCTGATCCTCGGTGACTGACGGCTTCTACCCCAAGGCCGCTCGCTACTTTGCCCACATCGACCCCGACCGACCGATCTTCCAGGGCGACATATTCGCGGGGGCGTTCGGTGCCTTCTGGCGTCATCCGGCCGCTGTACAGGCCGCCCTGTCCGGCACGCCGCTGCCCGCCGACCCGGAGTACCCGAGCCTCACCGACCTCGAGGCCAACGTCTTGGTCAAAGGAGCGGGCTACGGGATGCTGCTTCCGCAGCCATGCGAGTACTCCAAGGACGAGAAGGGGTCGACGCACCCCTTCCGGATCGTCGCGCCGATCTTCCCCCTCGACCGGAACGCCGGGGTCGATCATGCGCGCGTGCGTGCCGGCGAGGTCGGTCACACCGTCTGGGTGCCGACGTGGAGAGACTCGGGGCCGCAGGACTACTTCGCGGACCTCCGCCTCACCTCATCCGTCGATACGGCATTCCTGCGGCGCACGACGCGCGTTGCCGCCCTGTCGCGACCAGCCTGGCTCGCCCTCGCCGATCGACTGAGCCGCTTCTTCACCGGATGCGCCATCGACGCCACCGCATTCGCCATGCAGCAGGGTGGCCTCCACCCCGATTCCTGAATCAGGCGCCGGGGTCCAGCTGCAGCAGATCGTCGAGGGTCTCGCGACGCAGCACGACAGCCAGCTCACCCGCGCGGGCGGAGACCACAGCCGGGCGGGGCAGGTAGTTGTAGTTCGACGCCATCGAGCGGCAGTACGCGCCAGTGGCGGCAACGGCCAGCAGGTCGCCCGGACTGATGTCGGCGGGCAGCCAGGCATCGCGCACGACGATGTCGCCGGACTCGCAGTGCTTGCCCACCACCCGGCACAGCACGGGCTCGGCCTTCGATGCGCGCGAGGCGAGGGTCACGGAGTACTCCGCGTCGTAGAGGGCCGTGCGGATGTTGTCGCTCATCCCGCCGTCGACGGACACATCGACGATCGCTCGCCCGGGCTCGAACGCCAGCGCCGGCATGGGGATCCCTGCCGCCGCGCACTCCTTGCCGACGATGTCGCCGATCTGCAGCGCCATATCCGGGACGTCGAGCGGATCGTCCGACTCGAGGTACGCGATACCCATGCCGCCACCGAGGTTCAGCTCCTCGATCTCGATCCCCTGCTCGTCCCAGATCCGCTGCGCGACGGTGACGACGCGCGCCGCGGCGACCTGGAAGCCAGCCGCATCGAAGATCTGCGAGCCGATGTGCGAGTGCAGGCCCATCAGGTCGAGCGACGGCAGCTTTGCGATGCGTCGCACGGCCTCCTCTGCAGCACCCGATGCCACCGAGAGCCCGAACTTCTGGTCCTCATGCGCCGTGGCGATGAACACGCGGGTGTGCGCCCCGACGCCCAGCGTGACGCGCACCAGCACCGGCTGCACCACACCGGCACGCCCAGCCGCGTCGGCGATGCGGACGATGTCCTCGAAGGAGTCGATCACGATCCGGCCGACGCCGGCCTCGACGGCAGCCTCGATCTCGGCCATCGACTTGTTGTTGCCATGCATGAGAAGTCGGTCGCCCGGAACGCCCGCACGCAGCGCGACGGCAAGCTCGCCGCCCGATGCAACGTCGATGCCCAGACCCTCCTCCGTGACCCAGCGCGCGACCGTGGTCGACAGGAAGGCCTTCGCTGCGTAGTAGACGAGACGGGCACCGGCGTCGACATAAGCAGTGCGGTAGCGCCGGGCCCGCGTGCGCAGGTCGTCCTCGTCGAAAAGGAACAGCGGTGACCCGAACGCCGAGACAGCGTCGCGGACATCGACCCCGCCGATCTCCAGGGCACCATCAGCATTGCGATGCGCACCCGTCGGCCACACCGCAGGTGACAGCCGGTTCAGCTCGTCGGCGGAGGTCGGACGGGCCACCGACGCATGGTCGGCGACGACATCAGCGTGGAGCGGTCCGGCCGGGTGTGCGCGCATAACCGAAGGCTAGGGCACGCAGTGGGCGCTACCCCGCTAGGAGTTGCGAGACCCGAGCCGGCGACAGGCCCAGCAGCCGGGCCACGTCGCGGACCGTGAAGCCCCGCTCGCGCAGGTCACGCACCGTAAGCCGCGACTGCTCGGACGCGACAGCCTGCGCCTGTGCTGCCTTCAGACTGGCCGCCAGGGTCGACTCGACGATCGACTCGACGTCCTTGTCCAGCTCAACGCGCAGGTCGAGCTTGAAGCCGTTCGGAGGGACCGATGTCGCCATCGCGACCGCCTCGCGCGCGACCGCCTCTGCCTGCTCCAGCCGACGGCACTGCGTCCAGATCGACCGTCGCGGCACATCGATCGACAGGGCCCACCAGTCGTCATGACGTGCGGCATGCACGACGTAGGTCTTCATCGCGCCTCCTCCTCGACGAATCGCCGGGCATCGCGCAGGATGCCCTGCGCAGTGCGTTCGTTCACCTCGCGGTGGCGCGGGACCGGGATCAGCATCCGACCGAGTCGGTACTGGTCGTGATCAGCGCCGTGCCTGACGAGCACAAACGGCATCCCGGCCCGAGCGGCCATTCGACCCAGTTCTCGGATCAGGTCGCGTCGCTTCACGCGCATCAGTCAAGGGAGATCGTAACCGGCAAGTCAAGACCCCTGCACTAACCTGTGAACAGTGGCACCGTCACTGCCACGCTCACGCAACTTGCGCCGTGTCACGGATCCTGGAGTACCCGATGGGACCCGATGCGTCGCCAGCGGATGCGGCTTCCGTCCGCTAGGTCAACAAACTCGAAGGTGGCTCGTCCGTCCGGGGATGCGTAAGACCACGTCATCTCCCAAACGCGAGGTGCACCCACCATTCGGCGAGCGCGCAGGCTGCCCGGCCATACGAAGCCGCCTTGGTCTGCGACATAACCGTCACAGGCTGAGCTGAACGCCGGGATGACTGCGCGAAAGACGCGCCGGTGCTCAATGGGCAAGGCGCGATAGTCGTTGTCGAACCGCGGGGTTGTTTCGAACTTCACGCGGGAGCGATGGCATCAAGGTGCGCGAGAAGCGCATCGGCATCATCGTGGACGGTTATCTCGCCACGCGCCACGTGCACCTCGACCTCCCTCTCACCGGTCTGCCACTGCAGATCCCAGAACCAGGCCTCAGATGCGGGGACAGGAACGACTGGCCGTAGTTCGAGCACTCCGTCGTCGCGCTCAGTGACCTCAACCTGCGCCCCGGGCTGGTCCAGCCGGTAGCGGCGACGAAGGCCCGGCGGCAACGCAACCGTGCCCCGACCCTGGATCGCGAGGAAACCGTGGAAGAACTCGGAGGTGCTCATAAACCCAGTATTGCCGGATTACTGCATTACCGTCAACCCGTAATACTGCACTGCACCTACTCCGCCGCGGCCCTCCGCAGGTCCTTCATGAGCACGAACAGGCTCAGCAGATCCACCGGTGATGGCTCGAACTCGGCGAGGTG
Organism: Actinomycetota bacterium; assembly: GCA_026392575.1. GTDB lineage: Bacteria > Actinomycetota > Actinomycetes > S36-B12 > S36-B12 > UBA10649. The sequence continues at coordinate 3,769 of JAPLBU010000012.1, forward strand.
CAGGTAGAAGGCGCGTGCCGACGCATCCTTCGCGTGGATGCTTACCGCGCGGATGCCGATGATCTCCGATACCTCGACGGACTTGAGGAGCGCGAAAGCCAACAGCCGTCGGCCCACACCGCGGCCCTGGTCGCGCAGGTCCACGCCAAGACGAGCGATCACCATGATCGGCACGGGATGACGCGGGACCCCGGCCGCGACACGTTCCGGCACAAGATCGCGGGCAATCGATCCAGCCGCCAGCGTGACGAATCCCGCGACGCGTCCGTCATCGACGAGGACATAGGTCGACGACATCCCGGATCGCTCGTTGACCAGAGCGTGCCGATTCAGCCACGCATTCAGAGCGGCGTCGCCACAGTCGAACCCCGCGGTCTCGTGCGCATCGAGCTTCTCGAGTCGACTCACAGATATGCGTCTAGTCGATGTTGGTCGCCAACAGGGCCGCGAGACGCGGCTTGTGGACAGCGGGACGGTCGAGCATCGTGTGGAGAGCGGCCCACTGCTCGTCCGAGGCGTTGAACAGGCGACGATCCATCAGCACCTGCTCCGCGGCCGAACTGGCCGAGTCGAGCACGAACTCCGACACGGTCTTGTTGGCCGCCTCGGCAGCCGCGCGGATCAGCTCGTCCTGGCGCGCGTTGGTCCGAATGCTCAGCCGTCGGTCGCGCTGCCCCGGTTCGGGGTCGGGCAGTGCTGAAGCGAGTGCCATGCGCCCTCCTCAGAACGTGTACACCCAATGTACACACACCTAGGGACGCCGACCAGCCCGACGAGTCCGCTACATCCGCTCCGGCGTGCTCACACCCAGCATCCCCAGCCCGTTGGCGATCGTCTGCCGAGCCGACGCGCACAGCCACAACCGCGCCACGTGAATGGGGGCAAGCTCCTCGTCGCCGCGGGGCAGCACCCAGCACACGTCGTAGAAGCGGTGGTACGCCGTGGCCAGGTCCTCGAGGTAGCGGGCGACACGATGCGGCTCGCGCAGCTCTGCCGCACTCGCGACGATGCGCGGGAACTCACCGATCATGCCGAGCAGGTTGTTCTCCCGCTCGTGGTCGAGGAGCGACGGGTCGAAGTCGGCGGCGCGCCAGTCGATGCCGAGCTCTGCGGCGTTTCGCAGTACCGACGCGATGCGGGCGTGCGCGTACTGCACGTAGAACACCGGGTTCTCGCTGGTGGCGCGCGTCATCTCCTCGAGGTCGAGGGTCAGCGGCGAGTCGGCCGGGTAGCGACCGAGCGTGTAGCGCGCGGCATCGACGCCGACCTCCTCGACGAGATCGTCGAGCGTGACGATCGTGCCCGCCCGCTTGGACAGCTTGACCTCCTCGCCGCCACGCGTGATCTTCACGAGCTGGCCGATGAGCACCTCGACGTTGTCGTCCATGTCGTCGCCCGCGCACGCAGCAACGGCCCGCAGCCGATTGACGTAGCCGTGATGGTCGGCGCCGAGCAGATAGATGTTGAGGTCGAAGCCACGCGCGCGCTTGTCGACGTAGTACGCGGTGTCGGAGGCGAAGTAGGTGAACTCTCCATCCGCCTTGATCAGCACGCGGTCCTTGTCATCGCCGAAGTCGGTGGTGCGCAACCACACCGCGCCCTCGAGTTCGTAGACATGACCCTGTTCCATCAGCTTCGCCAGGCCGCGTGCGACGGCACCGGACTCGTGAAGAGCGCGCTCGGATGCCCACACGTCGAAGTGCGTGCGGAACAGTGCGAGCACCTGCTGCTGCTGCTTGAGCTGCAGCGCATACGCGGTCTCGCGGAAGGCGATGAACTGCTCGGCCTCGGGCAGGCTCGTGATGTCCGGCCTGGCGATGACGATGGCCGCAGCGAGGTCGAGGATGTACCCGCCGTGGTAGCCGTCGGCCGGCACCGGACGGCCATTCGCGGCAGCCATGACGGACGCCCCGAACTTGTCCATCTGCATGCCACGATCGTTGACGTAGAACTCCGTCGACACCGTCGCGCCGGCAGCAGCGAGGACACGCGCGATGGCGTCGCCGACAGCCGCCCAGCGGGTGTGCCCGAGGTGCAGCGGTCCGGTCGGATTAGCGGAGATGAACTCGACGTTGACGACCCGGCCGGCAAGCGCGGTGCCGTGGCCCCACTTCTCCCCCGCCGTCACGACCGTGCGGGCCAGTTCGCCCTGAGTGGCGCTGTCGAACTTCACGTTGACGAAACCCGGGCCGGCCACCTCGGCACTCGCGATGCCGTCGACCTCGACGAGCCGCTCTGCCAGCAGGGTCGCGATCTCGCGCGGCGGGAGGCCGGCCTGCTTGGCCAGGGCCAGCGCGATGCTCGTGGCGTAGTCGCCGTGCTCACGTGACTTCGGGCGCTCGACCTTGACCTCCGGGACGACATCAACCGTCAGGCGACCCTCCGCGACGAGCGCGGAGATGAGGTCGGTCAGGGCGGCGGAGAGTTCGTCGGCAGTCACGGCGTGAGCCTATCCGCGCCGTCGGGATGACCCGGACATCCGAAGGGCCCCGCCGATTGGCGGGGCCCTTCAGCTTCGTCCGGACTCAGGTCCCCCGACATGTGATCCGGACAGGGTTGGTGTTCCCGCCGCCGGGCCTGCCCAAACCCGTCGTCCACAGGCCGGATCTGTAAGGCACAATGTGGACATGGCCGAGGACGAGATCGAGCGACTCCTGCGGGAGATCGACGCCACCACCGCGAAGCCGACCGCACAGCCGCCAGCGCCGAAGGCGTCGGCCGGGGTCGCCACGTCAGACGGATCCTCGTCAGGCGGCCGGCTGGTCTTCGCCGGCATCGCCGCCGCCGCACTCGGCGTCGGCGCCTTCCTCTTCGGCATCTTCACCCCGTGGACCGACGCCCTCGACATGGGCGTAGCGGGAGCGGGCGCAGCGTTCATCACCGCACTGGTGGCCGGCCCGCCCCGCTGGTTCTCTAACTGACCTCGGCGGCGGCATCGGCCTGACGCTGGTTGTCGGCCTCGATGATCGCGCCCCACAGCAGGGCGACGAAGCACAGGTACAGCCACAGCAGGATGACCACTGCCGTACCGAAGACCAGCACCGCCGCACTCAGGCTGGCGGAGTAGCGGGCATAGATCCCGACACCGATCGTGACCGCGGTGATGCCGAAGGTGCCGGCGATTGCACCGCGTGATGTCCACGCCACCCGACGCGGCTGGTTCGGCGAATGGTGGAGGACCCAGCGAACCACGAGGTAGAGCAACAAGATGGCGATCGTCCAGTCGACGAACCAGTTGCCGCTGGTCAACGCGAAGTCCGTCACCCCGAACCACTCCAGGACGCGCGGCAGCAACGTCAGGGCAATGACGACCGCGACGGCCGCCACGATCGCGACCAGGGTGATCACCGCCGAGATCCCACGCTCGATCAACCCGCTTCTCGTCTCCGCGACGCCGAAGATCGTGTTCATCTCCATCCGCAGGCCGAAGACCACTTTCGACGAGGCGTAGATCGCGATCAGCGCGCTGACGACGGTGGTGATCGTGAAGGCACTCGCGGAGGCGTGCTCGATCGTCCCCATCAGGGCGTCGATCATCGGCTGGAGGTTCCCGAGCGACTCGGGCGCGTTGCTCGCCAGGCGCTCGAGGGCGGCCTTGACGTCGGCCGGATCGAGGAACAGTCCTGCGAGTGTCCCGAAGGCGAGAGCCGCCGGCGCGATGGACAGGGCGACGAAGTAGGCCAGGCCGCCAGCGGCCAGCGATGCGCGCGTGCGCTGATAGTCCAGGGACAGTCGCCTGCCCCAGTCGATGATCTCCTGCACCCGCGCTCGCACGTCGCCATCCTTGCCGACGGATGCACGTCAGCGCCCATCCGGCTCGCTGATAGCCTGTTGCGGCCCGAGCCCCCGTAGCTCAGGGGATAGAGCGCCGGTTTCCGGTACCGTAGGTCGCAGGTTCAAATCCTGCCGGGGGCACCAAGCCCGAGGACTACTGCGTCACGCCCACGAAAACCGGATGGTCGGCCAGCTCGGCCGCCTCCTCGTCGGTGAACAGTCGCGAGCGAGTGTGAAACCGCATCCCCTCACTCACCTCGAGGGAGAAGCCACCGCCACGGCCGGGGATCGCGTCGATGGTGAGCCGGGTGTGCTCCCAGTAGGCGAACTGGGATGCCGACATCCAGAAGCCGATCGGCTCGGGGATGCCGTCGATGACGAGCTCCTCGAGGCGCACGTCCTGGCCACCGGTGCGAAACTCCCCCGCCAGGTAGCACATCGGGGCGGATTTAGGCTCCGCACGCTCATTTCGCCGGGCTGGCTTAGAAGAAGCCGAGCTTCTTGGCGGAGTACGAGACGAGGAGGTTCTTCGTCTGCTGGTAGTGGTCGAGCATCATCAGGTGGGTCTCACGACCGATGCCGGACTGCTTGTACCCGCCGAACGCGGCATGTGCCGAGTAGTCGTGGTAGCAGTTCGTCCAGACACGACCCGCGTGGATCGCCCGACCCGCACGGTAGGCGGTGTTGCCGTTACGGCTCCACACACCGGCGCCGAGGCCGTAGAGGGTGTCGTTCGCGATCGAGATGGCATCATCGAAGCCGGTGAACTTAGCGACCGAGACGACCGGCCCGAAGATCTCCTCCTGGAAGATGCGCATCGCGTTGTTGCCCTCGAAGACGGTCGGTGCGCAGTAGAAGCCACCCGACAGGTCGCCGCCCAGGTCGACGCGCTCGCCGCCGGTGAGCACCGTGGCGCCCTCGGCCTTGCCGATGTCGATGTAGGACAGGATCTTCTCGAGCTGCTCGCTGCTGGCCTGGGCGCCGATCATCGTGTTGATGTCGAGCGGGTTGCCCTGGACGACCTTCTTGGTACGCGCAACGGCATCGCCGAGGAACGAGTCGTAGATGGTCGACTCGATGAGCGCACGCGACGGGCAGGTGCAGACCTCGCCCTGGTTCAGCGCGAACATCGTGAAGCCCTCGAGCGCCTTGTCGTAGAAGTCGTCATCGGCCTGAGCAACATCCTCGAAGAAGATGTTCGCGCTCTTGCCGCCGAGCTCCAGGGTGACGGGGATGATGTTCTCCGCCGCGTACTGCATGATCAGGCGGCCCGTGGTGGTCTCACCGGTGAAGGCGACCTTCGCGATCCGTCGTGACGATGCCAGCGGCTTGCCGGCCTCGACGCCGAACCCGTTGACGATGTTGAGCACGCCCGGGGGCAGCAGGTCGCCGATGATCGACATCAGGAAGTGGATCGACACCGGGGTCTGCTCGGCCGGCTTGAGGATCACGCAGTTACCGGCTGCGAGCGCCGGTGCCAGCTTCCAGACGGCCATCAGGATGGGGAAGTTCCACGGGATGATCTGCGCGACGACGCCCAGGGGC
>JAPLBU010000330.1 GCA_026392575.1 Actinomycetota bacterium
GCGGAGGCCCAAGGCGCGTCCATCTCGGGGCTCACGGCAATGAGATCCACGGCACCGACGTCCACGTGCGCGGCGCGCGAGGCCAACCCGAATCGGGGGTCGATGTCCGTGCCGTCGCAGGACATCCACATGGTGGTGCCCGTCCCATCGGCGTCCGCGATGAACGAGGTCGGGTGCGCGCTTGCGGCCGACAGGACTGATGTCAGGGAATCCGCGGTGACGGCGGGCAGGTCGGACACGACGATCGCGACGCCGCCTCGTCCGCTGCGCTGCGCCACCGCCTGTCGTGCCGCTGCATTGATACCGGGATGGTCGACATCGGAGACGACCAGGCAGCCACGGGCCTGTGCCGTCGCCCGGACGCGATCGTCCCCGGTTGCCACGACCACCTCGCCGACGGCCGTCGATGCCAACGCTGCCTCGAGAGTGTCCTGGAAGAAGGCGAAGGCGAGCTCGCTCGTGGGCGGTGTCACCGTGGCCATCCGCGACTTGGCGGCGGACAGCACCTTGACCGGAATGACCACGGTCCAGCTGGGGGCGTCGGTCACGTCGCTATCCAACCGCATGCCTGCGAGCGCACGAACGCTCGGGACGCCCTACCTGCGGTGCCGATTCGGGCTACCCTCGCAGAGTTGGAGGGAGGCGGCATGGTTCGCGCACCACGCGTGCGTCGCAGGCAGCGACTGGGATTCGCCTACCGCCTCGTGGTCTTCATTCTGTGGCCGATCTTGCGCGTCATCGTGAAGTGGGAGGTCAGCGGGACCGAACGGCTGTGGGAGGCCGAGGGCGGCATCGTGGTCGCCCCGAACCACACCTCATGGTTCGACCCGCCCGTCGTCGCCTTCGCACTCTGGCAGTCCGACCGGCCGCCGCACTTCCTCGGCAAGGAGTCGGTGTTCCGGGTGCCGATCTTCGGCTGGCTCATCACGCATGCCGGGCAGATTCCGGTCTACCGCGAGACGGCCGAGGCGCTCACGGCCATCAGGGATGCCCTGTCGGCCCTGGATCGAGGCGAATGCGTCGTCGTCTACCCAGAGGGCACGATCACGCGTGATCCGGATGTCTGGCCCATGTCGGCGAAGACGGGTGCTGTGCGGATCGCGCTCACCTCCGGTCGCCCGCTGTTTCCTCTGGTCCAGTGGGGATCGCACCTGGTCATGGGTCCCTACAAGAAGGAATTCCGGGTTCTGCCCCGCAAGACGGTCCACATCGTGGTGGGCGATTCGATCGAGCTGAGCGACCTGGCCGGGCGGCCCCTCGACGCGGAGACCCTCGCCATCGCGAGTGATCGGCTGATGGACGCGATCACAGCGATGGAGGCGCAGGTACGGGGCCAGACCCCGCCAGTGACGCGACATGTCCACCTCAAGGAGCCGCGGCCGCTGGCGCCCGGGGACTCGGACCCGGGGGCGGCCTGACGACAGGCCGGGCGACACGCGCCACAATGGGTTTTCGCACGTTCCGGACGCACAGGAGGCAATCGCGATGACACGCGTGGCGATCATGGGCAGCGGCTCGTGGGGGACGGCATTCGGCATGGTGCTGGCCGACGCGGGCAGCGATGTCGTCATCTGGGGCCGCGATTCCGACGTCACCGTCGACATCAACGACAACCACCGCAACGATGCCTATCACCCGGGTATCGACCTGCCGGCGCGCATCACGGCAACGACGAACGCGCAGGAGGCGACGGAGGGGGCAACTCTGGTGGTCCTCGCGGTTCCCGCCCAGGTCCTGCGAGCCAACCTCGGCACCTGGGGCGGTTCGATCGACCCCGATGCCGTGCTGGTCAGCCTGATGAAGGGCATCGAGCTCGGCACCACGAAGCGGATGAGCCAAGTGATCATCGAGGCGGCCGGGGTCGAGGCGGGGCGCGTGGCTGTCGTGTCCGGGCCCAATCTCGCGCGCGAGATCGCCCAGCGTCAGCCGGCCGCCACGACGGTCGCGTGCGCCGATGAGAGCAGTGCCCATCGTCTGCAGGATGCGTGCACCAACGACTACTTCCGGCCGTACTGGACCACGGACGTGGTGGGCACCGAGATCGGCGGGCCGGTCAAGAACGTCATCGCCCTGGCGAATGGCATGGCCGTCGGGATGGGAC
>JAPLBU010000370.1 GCA_026392575.1 Actinomycetota bacterium
GGGTGATCTCTGAGACGACTCCGACGTTCTCGTGGCCCTGGATGATCGGGAACGGAGTGTCCGTCTCGGCCGGAGTTCCCGCGTACTGCTTGGTTTCGCCGAGGAAGGTGTGCTTGTCGGTACCGCAGATGCCGGACATCTCCATCTGCATGAGCAGGGAGCCGTCGGGCAGGGTCGGCCGGGGGAACTCCTGGACCTGGTAGTTGCCCGGGCCGGTCAGGACCGCTGCGCGTACCGGAGAGGTGTCGGATCGGTTCATCGTGCTCCTTAGCCCCCGTGACGCGTGTCACAAGTATTGCCCTCGAACCGTTCGCGCGCCCTTCGGCGGGGCCCGTGGGACGAACGACCCTATTGGCGTCGATCCACTGCCCATAGCGTCGAGTGGTCGACTAAGCGGAGGTGGCACGTGACGTCCTGGCGATGTCTGGACGGCAACGAGGCGGTGGCGCTGGTAGCCCACCGCCTCAGCGATGTGTGTGCCATCTACCCGATCACTCCGGCCTCGCCGATGGGTGAGTACGCCGATGCCTGGAGTGCGGCAGGCCGCGTCAACCTGTGGGGCTCCGTGCCGCATGTCGTGGAGATGCAGTCCGAAGCCGGGGCCGCTGGCACCCTGCACGGTGCGCTGCAGAAGGGCGCGCTCGCGACGACCTTCACCGCGTCGCAGGGCCTGCTGCTGATGCTGCCAAACATGTACAAGATCGCCGGTGAATTGACACCCGCCGTGATCCACGTGGCCGCGCGCGCACTGGCCACGCACGCGTTGTCGATCTTCGGCGACCACTCCGATGTGATGTCCGCGCGTGGTACCGGATGGGCGATGCTGTGCGCCTCGAGCGTGCAGGAGACCCACGACTTCGCGCTCGTCTCGCATGCGGCCACCCTGCGCAGTCGCGTCCCCTTCCTGCACTTCTTCGACGGCTTCCGCACCTCACACGAGGTCGACAAGATCTCCCTACTCGTCGATGAGGACATGCGGGCACTCGTCCGACCGGAGGACGTGCTGGCGCATCGCGCCCGCGGTCTTTCGCCTGAGCGGCCGGTCCTGCGCGGCAGCGCACAGAACCCCGATGTGTTCTTCCAGGCGCGCGAGGCGGCGAACCCGTTCTACGACGAGGTTCCGGGCATCGTGCAGGAGGTGCTCGACGAGTTCGCCGAGCGCACGGGCCGGCAGTACGGCCTCGTCGACTACCACGGTTCGCCCGACGCCGAGCGGGTCGTTGTGCTGATGGGCTCAGGTGCTGGGGCGGTCCGTGAGGCCGTCGACGTACTCGTGGCTGCGGGCGAGAAGGTCGGCATGCTTACCGTGCGCCTGTACCGGCCGTTCCCGACGCAGGCGCTGCTCGATGCGCTGCCCTCGTCCGCGACGCGGATCGCCGTGCTCGACCGGGTGAAGGAGCCCGGCGCACCTGCCGAGCCGCTGCACCTCGATGTGAGCATTGCGCTGCAGGAGGCCGGTCGCGCGGTGCTCGTCACCGGTGGTCGCTACGGCCTGGGCTCCAAGGAGTTCACCGCACGCGATGCGGCTGCTGTGTTCGCCGACCTGGCAGGCGTTGCACCCAAGCGTCGGTTCACCGTCGGCATCGTCGACGACGTCACCCGGCTGTCCCTCCCGCGAGTCGACGACTTCGTGTTGATCTCGACCGCGCGCAGCGCTGTCTTCTACGGCCTCGGCAGCGATGGAACGGTGGGGGCCAACAAGACCAGCATCAAGATCATCGGCGAGAACACCGACCTGCACGCGCAGGGCTACTTCGTATACGACTCCAAGAAGTCCGGCTCTGTCACCGTGTCGCATCTGCGGTTCGGCCCGGATCCGATCCACTCGACGTACCTCGTCGAGGCTGCCGACTTCGTCGCCTGCCATCAGTTCGGCCTGCTCGAGCGGATGGATGTCCTCGGCATCGCACGTCCCGGTGCCACGGTGCTGCTGAACGCGCCATACCCGGCAGACGAGGTCTGGGACAGGCTGCCGATCGAGGTACAGGAGCAGGTCATCGCCAAGGGTCTCGACCTGTGGACAGTCGATGCCGGCCGGGTTGCGCGTGAGGTCGGGCTGGGATCGCGGATCAACACTGTCATGCAGCCCTGCTTCTTCGCCCTGTCCGGGGTGCTCGACGAGAGCGAAGCGATCGACCTGATCAAGCGGAGCATCGAGAAGTCCTACGGGCGCCGCGGCCACACAGTCGTGGAGCGCAACCACGCCGCAGTTGACCGCGCGCTGGAGGAGATGCACCGGATCGACGTTCCGAAGAAGGCCAAGTCGAGTCGACACCGGATGCCGGTCGTGTCTGCGGCTGCTCCGGACTTCGTGCGCGACGTCACGGCGCGCATGCTGGCGGGCGAGGGCGACCTCCTGCCGGTCAGTGCGCTGCCGGTCGACGGCACCTTCCCGACCGGCACGGCCCGCTGGGAGAAGCGTGCGCTCGCTGAGGAGATCCCGATCTGGGATGCGTCGCTGTGCATCGACTGCGGCAAGTGCGCGATCGTGTGCCCGCATGCGGCGATCCGGATGAAGGCCTTCCCGACCGAGCATCTCGACGGCGCTCCCGCCGACTTCCTGAGCAAGGCCTACGGCGGCAAGGAGCTGCCGGAGGGCACCCGCCTGACCATCCAGGTCGCACCGGACGACTGCACCGGGTGCGGGATCTGCGTCGATGTCTGCCCGGCACGCAGCAAGTCGGAGGCGAAGCACAAGTCCATCAACCTGAGGCCCGCAGGCGAGCATCGCGATCAGGAGCGCGTGCGCTACGAGTTCTTCCTCGGCATCCCCGAGATCGACCGGAGCATCGTCCGGCAGGACACCGTCAAGGGCTCGCAGTTGCTTCAGCCGCTGTTCGAGTTCTCGGGGGCCTGCTCGGGATGCGGCGAGACTCCGTACGTGAAGCTGCTCTCGCAGCAGTTCGGCGACCGGATGATCGTGGCCAACGCGACCGGCTGCTCCTCGATCTACGGTGGCAACCTCCCCACGACACCCTGGGCCAAGAATGCGGCCGGACGTGGCCCGGCCTGGGCGAACTCACTGTTCGAGGACAATGCGGAGTTCGGTCTCGGGCTGCGCCTCGGAGCCGACACGCAGCGGGCCGATGCCCGCCGACTGCTTGGCGAGTTGGCGCACCAGGTGGGGGAGGACCTCGCGCGGAGCATCCTCGACGACGAGCCAGGCCCGGAGGACGAGGCCGGCATCGTGCAGAAGCGCGAGCGGGTGGCCATGCTGCGCGAGCGGTTGCAGGGGATCACGGCGCCCCAGGCAGTCGCCCTCGACAGCCTTGCTGATGCACTCGTCCCGGTTGCCGTGTGGATCATCGGCGGTGACGGCTGGGCATATGACATCGGTTTTGGCGGGCTCGATCACGTGCTATCGAGTGGACGCAACGTCAACATCCTCGTGCTCGATACCGAGGTCTACTCGAACACAGGTGGGCAGGCATCAAAGGCGACTCCGCGAGCGGCCACCGCGAAGTTCGCGAGTGACGGAAAGTCGACGCGCAAGAAGGACCTCGGCCTGCTCGCCCAGGCCTACGGTGACGTCTACGTGGCGCAGATCGCCATCGGCGCGAACGAGACCCAGACGGTGCGTGCCCTCCGCGAAGCCGTTGCGCATGAGGGACCCAGCCTCGTCATCGCCTACTCGACCTGCATCGCTCACGGCATCGACATGGGTACCTCGATGACCCACCAGAAGCAGGCAGTGGCCTCCGGCTACTGGCCGCTGTACCGGTATCACCCCAGTCCCGACACGGGCACACATCCCTTCAGCCTCGACTCGAAGAAGCCGTCGATCCCACTGAAGGCGTTCCTCGAGGTGGAGACGCGGTTCGCCGTGCTGGACCGCTCCGACCCGGTGCGGGCCGAGCACCTGCAGGCGCTGGCGCAGGCCGACGTCGACGAGCGCTGGCACTACTACGAGCAGTTGGCGGGGGTCGAGCGGAGTATCCCCGTCGACGAGCATGAGCTCAGTCGCGAGCTCACGGGCGAGGGCGATCGTGACCTCGCCGCAGTCGAGGACGAGGAGACACCATGAATCCGCTGGCATCCACCTACCTTGGTCTCGAACTGCGATCGCCGATCGTCGCCTCCCCGTCACCGGCCACCGGTCGGATCGAGTCGCTCCTTCGGCTGGAGGAGGCGGGCGTCGGGGCGGTCGTGCTGCCCAGCCTGTTCGAGGAGGAGATCGAGAACGAGGCGATCACCTTCCACGAGCGACGTGAGACGGGCGCGGGCGTGTCCAGTGAGGCCACCGAGTTCTTCCCCGACATCGATCTCGGGCACCTGGGCCTCGATCGGCATATTGCGCTGGTCCGGGAGGCGTCGGAGCGGCTGTCGGTGCCGGTCATCGCGAGCGTGAACGGTCGTTCGGCCGGCGACTGGGTTCGTTATGCCCAGGACCTCGTGCACGCGGGGGCGCGAGCCATCGAGCTCAACATGTACGACGTCGCCGTCGACGCCGACCAATCGGCAAAGCACGTCGAGCGCAACTACCTTGACCTGGTCCTGGCGGTGCGGACGGCCGTCGATGTACCGGTGGCGGTCAAGCTCTCGCCCTACTTCTCGTCATTCGCGCACTTCGCGGTCGACGTCGTCCGTGCCGGTGCCGACGGGCTCGTGCTGTTCAACCGCTTCTACCAGCCCGAC
>JAPLBU010000050.1 GCA_026392575.1 Actinomycetota bacterium
CGGCAGGTACACCGAGCCGGTCACGCACAGGTGACGGGCCCACACCGCCATCGACAGGGCGCCGATCGCGAGGGTGGCGAACACCAGACCCTTGTAGCCGAAGATCGGCTTGCGGGAGAACACCGGGATGATCTCGCTGGCGATGCCGAAGAACGGCAGCGCCAGGATATAGACCTCCGGGTGGCCGAAGAACCAGAACAGGTGCTGCCACAGCATCGGGCCGCCGTTCTCCGGCGCGAATACCAGGGCCCCGTAGTTTCGGTCGATGAAGGCCAGTGCCAGCGCAGCCGCGAGGACCGGGAAGCACAGCAGCACGAGCACGCTGGTTACGAAGATCGTCCAGCTGAACACCGGCATCCGGAACATCGTCATGCCGGGCGCGCGCATGCAGAAGATGGTCGTGACGAAGTTGACGGAGCCGAGGATGGTGCCGAGACCACCCATCGCCAGGCCGAGCAGCCACAGGTCGCCACCGGCGCCGGGTGCTGGCCTATGTCATGAACGGCTCTGACAAGAAGCCGCTCGCCGCCGCGATTCCGCCGAAGAAGAACAGCCAGAAGCCCAGCATGTTGAGCCGCGGGAACGCCACGTCGGGCGCACCGATCTGCAGGGGCATGATGACGTTGCCGTAGGCGATGAACAGCGGGGTCGCGAACAGGAACAGCATCACCGTGCCGTGCATCGTGAACAGCTGGTTGTACTGCTCGAGGGACAGGAACTGCAGCCCCGGCACGGCCAGTTCGGCGCGGATCGCGAGCGCCATGACACCGGCTCCGACGAACCAGAAGCTGGCCAGGCCCAGGTACATATAGCCGATGACCTTGTGGTCGGTCGAGGTGATCCAGCGCACGAAGGCCGCACCCGGGCGACGCACGCGCTGATCCGGTGCGGACGCTGGCGCCGGGTCAGAAGGAACGACGCGCTCGCTCAGAATCGTCATGTCGTCCTCTCATCGGGCATCTGGCCGTCGTTGTTGCTCTGACCGGTATTCAGCATCCCGCTCTGTCCCCTGGCCTTGAGCTCGGCGATGTAGGCGTCGTACTCGGCCCGCTCGACGACCTTGACCGTGAAGAGCATGCGCGAATGGTCGACTCCGCAGAGCTCGGCGCACTTGCCGTCGTAGGTGCCGATCTTGTCGGGCGTGAGCTCGAAGACGTTGGTCTTGCCCGGGATGACGTCCATCTTGAAGAGGAACGAAGGGACCCAGAACGAGTGGATGACGTCAGGCGACGTCAGCTCGAAGCGGATCTTCTCGTTTACCGGGAGGACGAGGACCGCCGGTGCGTTGGGGGTCCCGACGGCATAGGCATCGGAATCGAGGTAGTTGAAGCCCCAGTTCCAGCGGTAGGCGACCACGTTGACCGTCTGGTCCTGATCGTTGCTGACGGCCAGGATCTCGCTCTGGTCCTTCGCCGTGAACCAGAACAGGCCGAGGATCATGATCAGCGGCACGATCGTGTAGAGAATCTCGATCGGCACGTTGTACTTCGTCTGCTCGGGCACATCGTCCTTGTGCCGACGACGGTAGGCGATGAAGGCCCAGATCATCAGGCCCCACGTCACGATGCCGACAGACCAGGCGGCGATCCAGGACCCCTGCCAGAGGTTCTGAGTGATCGCCCCCTCCTTGGTCGCCGGATCGGGGAGGTTCATGAAGAAGGCCTCGTTCGCAGTGCATCCCGAGGCCGTGAGGGTGATGGCGAGGGCTCCCAACCCGATCGCCGCGGCGCGCGCCCGACGGCGCACCCCGCCCTGCTGGCTGCGGTGTGCATCTGCGAATCGCATCTGGCTTGACTGCCGCACGGATCGCCTTCCTACGCTGGTGGACGGTCGGCAGACTATCGTTATCGAGGCCGGACTACCGTGACCCATGTGACGGCCGATCCGACGCCGGGCCCCTCGTCCGGGCCCCTGCCCCAACCCTCGCCCGAGCCCCCCTTCGGCTACCTCGATGCCGTTGGCGGGCAGCCACTCCTGCCGGTGGCCCTCCCCGCCTGGCAGGCCGCCAGCGCTCAAGCCTGGAGCGACCCCGCCCGCCTGCACCACGCCGGTCGTCGCGCCGGAATGATCCTCGATGCCGCCCGCGCCAGCATCGCGGCCAGCCTGGGGGTCCGGCCCCCGGAGGTGTTCTTCACCTCGTCCGGACCCACCGCCGTCGGTGCCGCGATCCAGGGGCTGCTCGACGGTGCGGCGGATCGTCGCGTGGTGGCCACTGCGGTCGAGAGCCTGGCCGTCCTGAGCCCGGCTCGCCGCTGGGCGAGCGACCTGGACCTCGTGCCGGTGGATCGGACGGGCCGGCTCGACATCGCGGCTTTTGAAGAGGTACTGGCCCGGCCGACCGACCTTGCCTGCGTGCAGGCCGCCAATGCCGAGGTCGGCACCCGACAGCCCCTCGACGGCGCCCTGGCCCTGGCCCGCTCGCATGGCGTGCCCCTGCTCGTCCATGCGGTCCAGGTGATCGGGCGAGGTGCTGTGCCCCAGGACTGGGATGTGCTGTGCGCATCGGCCCGCGACTGGGGCGGCCCGGCTGGCGTGGGGATCCTCGTCGTCCGCCCGACCGTCCGCTGGCGCCCCGAGGAGAACCCCGACCGCGGCTGGGTCGGCGGGTTCCCCGATATCGCCGGTGCCGCCGCCGCCGCGACCGCCCTGGAGTACCTGCAGCCGCACGCCGGGACCGAGGGCCGTCGGCAGTTCGCCCTGACCGAGCGGATCCGAGCCATGCTGCCGACCCTGGCTGCTGGCATTGAGGTCACCGGCGATCCGACCGATCGCCTGCCGCATGTCGTGACCTTCACCTGCACCGGCGTGACCGGCGAGGTCCTGGTGCAGGAGCTCGACCGGCGCGGGATCAGCGTCGCCAGCGGCTCGGCCTGCACATCGGATTCCCGGCTGCCCAGCCAGGTCCTCGAGGCGATGGGGTTCGCGGCCGAGGCCAGCGTGCGCGTCTCCCTGCCCTATGGGGTGACGGATGCGACCGTCGAGGCCTTCATCGCGGCGCTGCCGGCCGCCCTGGCCGCGGCACGGTCAGGGGCCTGACCGGACGACGCAGGGGCCTGACCGGACGACGCAGGGGCCTGACCGGACGACGCAGGAGCCTGACTGGACGACGCAGGAGCCTGACTGGGAGAAACCGGTGAAGATCGACCGAAGAACCCCCCGCATCACCCGTTTGTCCCGGATTCCGGGAGAAACGGGTAAGGACTACCCCCGACGAGACCGTCTTTACCCGTTTGTCCCGGCCGCCAGACACGCGGCCAGTGGCAGGGCGCCCGAGAGGCGCGCCAGGTACTCCGTCCGTGGGATCTCCACCGCGCCCATGGACGCCAGATGCTCCGTTCGCCACTGAACGTCGAGCACGCGGTCTCCCCCACCGGCGCCGAGCAGATCGACGAGCACCACGAGGGCCGCCTTCGAAGCATCCGTCGCGCGATGGAACATCGACTCACCCGCGAACAGGCCGCCGATCTCGATCCCATAGAGCCCCCCGACGAGGTCGCCGCCGCGCCACACCTCCACCGAGTGGGCCCAGCCCATCCGGTGGAGTGCGGTGTAGGTGTCGATGAACTCGTCGGTGATCCAGCCGGAGTCCCTTCGCTCGTCCGCGCATTCGCGCATCACGCCAACGAAATCGCGGTCGACGCTGAACGTGAAGGACTTCATCGACTGGCGCAGGGACCGAGTGACCCGCAGTCCATCGAGGGGCAGGACACCGCGCGGATCAGGTGACCACCAGGCCAGGTCGCCCGTCTGCATGTGCATCGGGAACATGCCCCGGCAGTACGCCTCGAACACCGTCGAAACCTCGAGGTCGGCACCGATCGCGACGACGTCCTCGCCCGGCGCCGCCTCAGCGGGATCGGGCAGATCCCACCGGCAGGGATCGGGCAGCACTGCCATGGCCGGCTGGCGACGTCAGGGACGCGGGCAGGAGATGTGCGGCTCCACGTCGGCGGCGGCATCGTCGCCATACGTGCGGGCCATGCGCTCGAGGAAGTGCGTGCGCGCGAGTTCGTACTCCTGGGTGCCGATGGTCTCGATGACGTAGGTCGCCAGCAGCGCACCCAGCTGCGCGGAACGCTCATCGCTGAGCCCCCAGGCCTGGCCAGAGAGGAAGCCGGCCCGGAAGGCATCGCCGACACCCGTGGGATCTGCTCGGCGATCCTCCTCCGCGACGGTGACATGCACCTGTCCGTCGCCGCGACGCTCGACACGTGCACCATCCGGCCCCAGGGTCGTCACGCGCGTCTCGACCATTGCCGCGATGTCGTTGGCCGACCAGCCGGTCTTCTGCTCGATCAGCGCGGCCTCGTACTCGTTCGTGAAGAGGAAAGTCGCACCCTCGATGAGCGGCTTGATCTCCTCGCCGTCCATGCGCGCCAGTTGCTGCGACGGATCAGCCGCGAACGGGTAACCGCGGAACCGGCACTCCTCTGTGTGGCGCAGCATCGCCTCGGGATCGTTCGCACCGATCAGCACGACGTCGGCTTTGCCGACGCGGTCGACGACCGGACGCAGCTCGATATTGCGGGCCTCGGACATCGCGCCCGGATAGAAGGATGCGATCTGGTTCTGCTCGGCATCCGTCGTGCAGACGAAGCGCGCGGTGTGCCGCGACTCGGACACTCGGACGCCGCTCGTGTCGACGTTGTGCCGCTGCAGCCAGGACTCGTAGTCGGCGAAGTCGGGACCGACCGCTCCGACCAGCACCGGGCGCAGGCCCAGACAGCCCATGCCGAACGCAATGTTGGGGGCGACACCACCCCGACGGACCTCGAGTTCGTCGACCAGGAAGGACAACGAGATCTTGTCCAGCTTGTCGGCGACGAGCGAGTCGGAGAACCGACCCGGGAAGGTCATGAGGTGATCGGTCGCGATGGACCCGGTGATGAGGACAGCCACGGGGCGTGACCCTACCGGCAATCCCCCTCAGACACGTTGAGAGGCGGGGTGTGGGGGTCTGGGATGCGTCCCGGACCCCCACAACCCGCCGCTCGACGGGAAGGACAGGCGCCTTAGTGGAAGGAGTCCCCACCTGCGCCCGA
>JAPLBU010000342.1 GCA_026392575.1 Actinomycetota bacterium
CCTGAAAATGGAGGCACTCAACAACCCGGAGTTGGAGTTGGGTTTCTCGCTGGGCGGATTTGAGACACAGGCAGCTGCTCTGCAGGAGCTCTCAAGGCTCAACCAACGGGGAATCCGCACCGCGCGGGTGGTGCTGGAACGGCCTGCGGCCAAGGGGGCGACCTTGAAACTGCCGGCCGTGACCGAGGCCATGAAACCACGCCTGATCGACATCCGGGCCGCATACCCCGGTGTTGCAGCACAGGGCGGGCTCGTACACGCGAATGGCGGTCATGCTGGTCTCCTTCGGCGCCGGGTCGCCCGGCTTGGTGGCGCGGATGAACGCGGCGCGGATGACGCCGTCGAGTGTGTCGATCGCACCGCTGACATCCACGCCGGCGGGGATCTGGGAGGGGTCGAGGCCGGCCGCCAGGGCCGCCAGCTCATCGCGGCCGAAGACGGTCGTGGGCTCCACGCTGACATCGACGAATCCTGCGGCGCCGAGCCCGGCGATCACCTGATCCTCGGTCAACGCCCCTGCGATGCAGCCGGTCCACAACGCCATGATCGAGGTGATCTCGGGCGGCAGCGGCCGCGCGAGCACCATGTCGGAGATGGCGAAGCGGCCGCCGGGTGCCAGAACGCGGAAGGACTCACGGAATACCTGGTCCTTGTCGGGCGAGAGGTTGACGACGCAGTTCGAGATGATGACGTCGACGGCATTGTCGGGCAGGGGTACGTCCTCGATGCTGCCGAGAAGGAACTCGACGTTGGTGATGCCGGACTTGGCCTTGTTGGCGTTGGCCAGGTCAAGCATCTCGGGAGTCATGTCGAGCCCGTAGGCCTTGCCGCCGGGTGCGACCCGTCGAGCGGAGAGCAGCACATCGATGCCGCCACCGGATCCGAGGTCGAGCACGACGTCGCCCGGCCTGAGCTCGGCGAGCAGGGTCGGGTTGCCACAGCCAAGCGAGGCGATCAGGGCCTCCTCGGGCAGAAGCGCGCGCTGGTCGTCGCCGTACTGCGACTGACCGAACGGGTCGATCGCATCGATCGCCGCATCCGCAGGGCCGCAACAGGACGTCGGTCCGCAGCAGGAGGCGGATTGGGCGGCCGCTGCATAGCGCTCACGTACCGCCGTGCGGATGGCGTCGTCGGCATGGTCGGTCATCAGCGATCCTTCGGTTCGCAGGAGGGAGTGGCAAGGTCGGACAGCAGGGCGATCGGTTCGGCGATCGCGTCGCAGCAGAGCGAGTACACGTTGCTGCGGCCCACTGCCGTGGAGGTGACGAGGCCGGTCTCGCGGAGGGTCTTGAGATGGTGGCTCACCAGGGGCTGCGACATGCCGGAGACATCGACGAGTTCTGTGACCGTGGACTCCCGGTCAGCGATCGCCAGCAGGATCGTCAGCCGATTCACGTCGGAGAGCGCCTTGAGGACCGGCGCAATCTCGCTGGCCCGTGTCGCTGGTGTTTCGGGAGTTCGCGTCTTCACCCGTCCACCATAAACATCAATGAGTATTTATGTCAACAGCGGTTACTTATGAACGGGCGCGGGCGGGAACCCCGGACTAGCGTTGGTTCCAGGTTCGGACCAGGGAGCAGACATGGCTGATGACCGGATGAAGACGCTGGCCGCATTCATTGAGCCATTGCGGGTTGAGCCAGGACGCCATGTCGTTCTGACGCGTGATTTCGATCCTGGGTACAAGGCCGACTTCCTGACCAAGGAGGACGGGGAGGGTCTGCTTCAACGCGGCGTGGAGGTACTGGCTGAGTACCAGGAGCGGCTCGCGGCGCAGGACTCGTATGCCGTGCTCCTGTGTCTGCAGGCCCTGGATGCGGCCGGCAAGGACGGCACGATCCGTCACGTCATGAGCGGCGTGAATCCGCAAGGCGTGCACGTCACGAGCTACAAGGCGCCGTCGGCCGAGGAGCTTGACCACGACTACCTGTGGCGATGCGCCCGCAACCTGCCGGCCCGTGGCGACATCGGCATCTTCAATCGCTCGTACTACGAGGAGGTGCTCGTCGTCCGGGTGCATCCGTCGATCCTCGTGAACCAGCGGCTGCCCGAGTCGGCGCGTGGGGAGGATGTGTGGAAGCGCCGCTACCGTGAGATCAATGACTGGGAGCGATACCTGGTCGACAACGGGTTCATCGTGGTCAAGGTCTTCCTGAACCTGTCCAAGGACGAGCAGCGCAAGCGATTCCTGCAGCGGGTCGACGAGCCGGCGAAGAACTGGAAGTTCTCGGCAGCCGATGCGCGCGAGCGCCAGTACTGGGACGAGTATCAGGAGGCCTACTCCGAGATGCTGTCCCACACCAGCACTGAGTGGGCGCCGTGGTACGTCGTGCCCGCTGACCGCAAGTGGTTCGCCCGCATCTGCGTATCGGCGATCCTCGCGCACACCCTCATGTCAATCGATCCGCATTTCCCGGTGTTGGATGCTGCGGGCAGGGCGGCGCTCGAAGAGGCGCGTGCTCAGTTGGAGGCCGAGACCGGCTGACGCCCTCTCTCGTCCACAGGGCGGCCGATAGCGGGCAGGAGTCCACAGGGTCACGCAACCCCGGTGACGGACCCGCCGGCCTGCGGCACTGTCCCACCAGGGGGTGGGCATGGTGCACGCAAAGGATGCACTCGGAAGGTACGGCGAGGACCTCGCGGTCGAGCACCTGCGACGTCAGGGTCTGACGATCCTGGCGCGCAACTGGCGCTGTCCGACGGGTGAGCTCGACGTGATCGCGCGGGATGGCTCGGCGCTGGTCATCTGCGAGGTCAAGAC
>JAPLBU010000198.1:0-1849 GCA_026392575.1 Actinomycetota bacterium
CGGGGTGCTGGCCCGCCACGCCTCCAGACGTGGGGCACCGATCACGGTGCTGGCCTGCCGCGCCAGGGACGCGAGCAGGGTCCCGCGTGCCGTCACCGCTTCCCGGGCGGCTCCGGTGTCGGGGAGCCGGTCGCGGGCGAGGGCGTTCATGCCCTGGTGCGCGGCGCGGCGGGCGTCGTCCATGAGCTGCCCGTAAGTCAGCGGTGGATCGGTCACGGCAGGGTGCCGGCGTAGGCGTGGTGTGCGACGGCGGCCCGTCGCACGGCGTAGCCGCAGGCATCGACAAGCGGCATCGGCAGCCGCGGGTCGTCAATCGACGCGACCAGGATCAGGCGCCGCAGAGACGCGGTCAGCACGGTGCGCACGTCGGCGGCGGCGACCTGGGGCACGGCCGGTGGCGGGGTGCGGACGCCGGCGTCGACGAGGTCGTCCATCGCCCACGCCATCTGCGGCTCGACCCAGACCGCGTCGGTGGTCTGCCCGGGCGGGGCGGACAGCAGGTCGTTCAGCGCGATGGCGCGGATCACGTAGGCCCACGCCCACGTGCGGTCGGCAGTCCCGGTGCGGCGGTTGATGTCCTTCTCGACGGTGGCCATCCAGGTGGTCAGGTCCATGGCAGGTTCCCTTTCAATTCGTGGTCGTGGTCGTGGTCGTCGTGTTGTGCGCTTACACGGCACAGGTGGGTCGCGGGTGGTGGTGCTGGGAGCGTCACCGCCGGTGGTCAGGGGCGGGCGCTTATGGGGTGGCCTGTGGACGGAAGGCGCCGTCCACAGGCCAGCGCGAGCTACAGGGACAGTCGGTGCCGGGTCAGGGCGGTCCATGCCGTGGCGGCAGGTGTCCCGGCTCAGGCCGGACATGGCGTCCCGCCAGGACTGGGGCGGCAGCCCGGAGCGCAGCGCAGCGGAGACCATCAGCCCGAGGGAGTAGTCGGGGTCGTCGGCCAGTGCACGGTCCAGGGCCACGTTCGCTCGGGCCCCGTCCCCGCCGAGCCAGTGCGCGACGGCGAGCACCGTCGCGGCCGGGGCGACGTGCCCGTCCGGGGCCGAGCGCACCAGCGCTGAGAGGCCGTCGAGGGCGGCTCTGGGCCGGTCCGGGGACTGGCTCATGTCCCACAGGACCGTGTCGCGCACCCGGATGTCACCCAGGCCTGCGAGGGCGTTCGCGGTCTCCTGCGGTGGGAGCGGTCCGTCGGCGTGGATCGCGGACGTGACGTCGCCGATCGCGGTGTCCCGCCATCCCTCGAGCGCGCGTGGCGTGGAGCCAGCCGTAGGACCTGCTTGTTCGATGGACGCGTTCACGCGGTCACGGATCGACTGCTCGACCGGGGCGACCTCGCGGACCAGGGCGTCGCGGTTCGGCAGCATCGCCGCACCGGCGACGGCGAACTCCGCCGCCACGTGGGTGCGCACCTCGGCGGGGATGACGCGTCCCTCGGGAGGGCAGCACGTCGGGTTGTCACAGCCGTACGACCAGCGGGAGATCCCGTCAGTGAATAGGGCGTCCTTAACGCCCATGCCTTCCTCGTCGAGCGCGGTAACCAGGTCATCGACCAGCTGCGCTGACGGGAGCGCGCCGCCGGGTGCGGGTGCCTGCCGGCCGAAGACGGCGATGATTACCTCGGTTGACCCGGCGCGCGACATGGGCTCGGCCGCAGCCCGGGCCAGCTCGCGCACATCAGCGGCGTCGAAGTCCGCAGGAGGCGTGTTGAACCGCTGGGTCAGAAGCACCTGCGACGACCGCCCGGCGTCGTCGGGGCCGAGGCCGATCAGGACGACGGAGTCGTCGCAGGCGAAGCCCAGCATGTGGGGAACGGATGCCAGGAACGCGTCGGGGCTGGACAGGGTCAAAG
>JAPLBU010000198.1:1884-3418 GCA_026392575.1 Actinomycetota bacterium
CTGGTGGAGGGTTGAGTGGTCATCTCGGGAACCGCCTTGGGGGTCGGGCCCCGCCTTTCGAGGCCTCTACCCTCACAACGGCGTCCTCGCTGGGTGCCTCGCAAGTTTGCCACGGGCGGCGCGACGGCCCGTGCCGCGCCGACTAAGTGCGGGCACGATTCAGCTGCTCCGTCGGCGGTGTGTCGCATCGATCTGTGTCAGCGGTCCCCGACGATTACGGTGGCGGTATGACAACGGGGAGAAGGATCGTCGGCATCGCCATCGCTGCGGCTCTGGGACTCGGCTTGGGCTTCGCGCCGGCGCAGGCCGCGACAACGAAGTTCACCAGCTGCGACAAGATGCACAAGGTCTATCCGTACGGCATCTCCAAGAGCAGCAAGGCCCAGGCTCGGGCTCTCCGGGAGGGCATGTACAAGCCGCCAGTGAAGGCGCGGGTGTACGAGGACTCCTACAAGACCCTCGACCGGGACAAGGACGGCACCATGTGCGAGGTGCCCCGCTAAGCCTGCCCGCACACGCGGTGCGGCCGAAGCTTCGAAGGCTGGCATGAGTTCGAACAAGGGGGAGAACATGAAGGTGATCGGCTTCCTGCTGCTGATCGGTGCAGCGATATTCGGGTTCTTCACGCTGTCGGAGTACTCGCGCTATCAAGAACTGGTTGCCGACGGCAATCCGTTCGCGGGCTTGCTCTCCAACTCCTACGTGTACTGCGGCGGAATCGCGATGACGGCCGACCTGACAGGAATCGGCTTCCTCCTCGTACCAGGAAAGGCGAAGCCAGTGGCCCCGACAGCCGGGGGGTCGGCGAACCCGTACGAAGGGATGGTCTGGGACGGGAAGCGCTGGGTCGATGCACCGCAATACCCCGCCACACCTCACCTCCCGCCTGCGACGGCCACGGAGTGAGCTCACAGCCCGCGGATCGACGCCCACCGATTGCCAGACATATCGGGGCGCTGGTCGCCCTGGGCGTCGTGGCATCCACCCTCCTCATCGCGCCACCGGCGGCCGCAGCGAGTGGACCGCCGGACATCGCGCGCCTGCTCGCCTCACTCCCAGTCACTACGGAGAACAACCGTGGCTACTCCCGCGAGCGCTTCGACGACTGGACAACACGGAATGGCTGCGACACCCGGCAATGGGTACTGATCGCCGAAGCCCAGGGAGGAACGCGACGCGGCTGCGATATGCGCGGCGCCCGCTGGTTCTCCTACCTCGACGGCCTCACCACCCGTAACTCCTCGACGTTCGACATCGACCACACTGTCGCCCTCGCCGAGGCGTGGGGATCCGGGGCAAGGAACTGGAATCGGGCACGACGGGACGCCTACGCCAACGACCTCGGATACAGAGACGCGCTCATCGCCACCAGCGCCTCGAGTAACCGGTCGAAGTCAGACTCCCCTCCCACCACCTGGCGCGCCCCACGGGCGGCGGGCCAGTGCCGCCTGGTGCAGGCGTGGATTGCGACGAAGTGGCGCTGGGGATTGTCGGTCGACGCGCGTGAGAAGGAGGGGTTGGTCCGAGAGTTGTC
>JAPLBU010000113.1:0-8077 GCA_026392575.1 Actinomycetota bacterium
CCGGACCCCGAACCTCCATTCCCGCCAGAACAGGAGTCTCCAAGACCGGCACTGCCGCCGCCGCCGCCCTCACCACCGAGTCCGGCCACGCCCGTGCCACCGACGCTCCCGCCGGTGCCACCCCCGCCGAGGCCGCCGACTCCTGCGCTGCCGCCATAACCATTCGGCCCGCCGCCAGGTGCGTCTCCGCCGCAGCCATTCCCGCCGTTGCTGGGGTGTGCGATCGGGTCGACGTTGTCGTAGCCACCCCCGCCACCCCCGCCACCGGCGATGATCTGGTCGGTGAGTTGGAGGTCGATCGTTGTCGATCCGCCGCCGCCCCCACTGACGGTGCCGGTGGCCCCGCCTCCGCCACCGCCGATGAACAGGCGAATCGACTGTCCGGGTGTGACCGCGTAAGAAGCGGTGACCGTGCATCCGGCACCGCCGACGCTGTGGAGGCCGCCGCCGCCTCCCGCACCAGTAGCGGTGATGGTGATCGTGGTGACATCAGTTGGCACCGACCAGGATGTGAGCCCGGGCGTGGTGAAGGACACCTGAGTTGAAGCCTCGGCCGGAGCGGACACGGCGACGCCGGAGATGATCCAGAGTGAGGATGTGCCGACACCTACGATTCGGGCGAGACGACAGGGCAACGGGACTCCCTACGGAATGAGCTAGCGGGCTCCGACTCGACTGACTGTCACTGAAGGGTAGGGGTTGATGCTGGTTCACGTTGGCGACGCAACGACTTCACGGCCAGGTAGCTCCACAACACGAGTAGTACCAAGCACAGTGGAGTGCTGATCCACTTCAGGCGGTCGGTCTGGAAGAGTTCCTCGATCCCCAGCAGGGAGAGCAGGAGAGTGGCCGGCGGGAACACGAACGACCACCACCCGGGTTGGAAGGTCACCGTGCCCGTGCGGCGCATGCGCGCGAGGTCGACGCCGGCGAACAGCGCCCACCACAGTCCGAAGCCGAATCCGAGGGCGGCCAGGACTGCCGCCATGTCGATCGTGGCGGGGTCGGCGATGCCTACGTCGATGGCACCCTCCGTCAGCCGGATTGCGGCGATGCCGAAGATGCCGGCAGGTGCGAGCGGCACCCACATCGTCGGGGCGAGCGCTCCGGGCAGGTCCGGATGGAGGATCAGCCGCGCGACGAGCAGTGCCAGCATGACGAAGAACATCACCAGCCCGGCGCCCAGGAATCCGTACCCGATCAGGAGCAGTACATCGGCAAAATCCGCGTTGGACGCGATGAGCGGGGCGAGCGCGTTGGCGACCAGCATTGTGCAGACCGGGGGGATGAGCCAGCTGCCGTTGACGCCAGCGAGGCCTTTGGATCCGCGGCCGGTCGACGTCGACCACATCATCCCGAGCCACAGAGCCAGGACGGTACCGACGACCGCGAGCACGGCATCGATCGTGAGTGCTGCTCCGACCGGAACTGCGACGGGACCGATCGTGCCCCACGCCGCCGCCAGCAGCAGGATCCCCGCCGGGACCGTCGCGAGCATCGAGCCGGTATCGGGATTGCCAAGCATCGTGCGCGCAGCCCCAGGTCGCACCATCGTTCGTGTGTAGCGAGGAGCCAGCACCAGCGCGAGGACCGTTGTCGTCAGGAGCAGTGCGACGGCCAGCCAGTCGAGCCACTCGGCCCCCCAGATCACCCGCTCTTCGTGGGCGATGACGGCAAGCACTGCCGTCGACATGACAGCGCCGTACCAGCCCGGGTGCGCGTGCTCGGCTGTGTCGGGTGTCATGGCGTACCTCCTCCAACGAGGACGGTAGCCGAGGACCATGTCACCTGGTGCTGCGCCGACCCATGGACGTGAGCCATTCGGTTATTGCTCGACGTTGGAGCGGGCTGGTCGAAGACAGCATCGATGCGCGTTTCTGCAGTGTCTCCAGGCTCACGAGACCGGCATCCAATAGCGCGACGGCAAACACCCGGTCCTTCTCGCGCATTGCCACGAGCTTGGCGACCACGAGATCGTGCGGCTCGAGGCAGACGGCCGTCGCTGGTTCGGCTGACGCCGAAACGAACGGCACCAAGCGGTCGCGCCACCCGTCGGGGAGGACGGCCGTCGTAACCTCAACACCCTGGGCGTAGTAGGCGTACATTTCGTGGAACGGTGACAGTTCGCCGATGGCTCCATCGACCAGATCCGCCTTGTGCGCGTCCGGGTCGTCCAGAAAGGCGATGTCCGCTTCGATGGACATCCAGGCCTGGTCCGGCAGGTCCTGCTCGGAATATGTCCCGAGGATGGACTGACTCCCGATGACGAGAATGCCCGGGTCGTCGGTGATCTTCGCTGCTGCCCGCAGCAGGTGGGCCAATTCCTCCCGTGTCATGCGTCGTCCGTTTGACGGGCAGATGGAAGGTTCGCCAGCACACTCAGTCGCTCTTCGTCCGAGAGGACACCCGCGAAGGGGGAGTTCTGACGAAGCTCACGTGAGCGGGGAGACCGTGAGGTGAGTGCCGTGAGCAGGACGAGCAGGGGACCGTCCAGCAACTGGGCCCATTCGTCGAGCCACACCTTGGCGGCCCCACGGGGAGAGGCCCCTCGCATCTTCTCCAGGTTGAGTCGCGCAAGGGCAAGGCCCGCCTCAGGGTCGATAGCGAGGCGACCGGCAACGGCGTAGGACAGGAGCAGGCTTCGTACTTGGTCGCGCGTGAGTCGCAGGTCGGCGTCCTTCAGGAGATCGATGTCTCGTCGACGAAGTCGGCGGTGCTTGCCGACCGTCGTGAAGGGCAGATCCCCCGCAGTGCAGAGGTCAACGACGTGCTGCCGGGAAGTGCCGAGCAGCCGCGCTGCCTCGCCGGTCGTGATCGGTTCGTCGCTCGCTCCAAGGGCGACCGAATCAGCTAAGGCGGCGCGCATGGAAACAGGTTAGCATAAACACCAAATACGCAACATTGCGTCTAAAGAGAAGCGTATTTGGCGTCTAGTGGGCGCCCCGGCCCCTCACTCGTTGATGGCCTCGATGCCCTGCCTCGTCATCTCGGCCAGGCGATCCCGCATCCCCTGAAGAACCTCGGGGGGATGCCCCTGCCACCCCACGATCTCGCCGACCACGATGAGCGCCTCGCGGGTGCGGTAGGACCGGGTCGGGTTGCCTGGGAACCTCTGGTCGGTCAGGTTCGGGTCGTCCTCAAACGGCCCGGTGGGCTCGACGACGTAGATCCGGCTGGGCGCATCGCCCAGCGCCAACTCGGCTCCCCACACGGCAGCATCGAGGGTCGCGGTCAGGTAGACGAAGTTGGCCGTCTTCCCGGTGCCGAAGTTGGAGCTCTTGCCGGGCTCCAGTCGGTCGCCGACGCTCAGCTCGGCCTTCGTGCCGTGGAAGAAGGGTCCGGGATCCGCGGACCCCCACCGGATCGGCTCGTCACCCGTCACGTTCACTCGGCGCTCTCGGCGATGCGCGCAGCGACCATGTCCCGCAGCAGCTTCACATCGGGCTTCCAGTCGATCGGCACCTGGATCGTCTTCTTGTTGACCTTGTAGTCGGTCAGTCGCGGGCGGAACTGATCGATGATCCCGTTGCCCCACGGCGCGATGAGGATGTGCTTGCTCTGCACCGAGACGCCGAAGACGTACTGACCGTCGAGCTTGAGCATCGGCTGGTTCCAGGCGATGACCAGTTCCGCCTTCGGGTACTTCGACGTGATCGCCTTGAAGATCGCGCGCACCGTGGCGCGTTTGGTCTCGTCGGAGGGCTCGAGGTACTCGTCGAGCGTGTGCACGCGGTGCGCACTGGTGGATCCGCGGGAGTAGAGCACCAGCGCGTTGGCGTGGGCCTGGCTGAAGCCGTGGTTCTCGCGCAGGAACGCGATCTGCTCGGGGTACTTCCGGTCGGAGATCTCGGCCATCTGACCGAACCAGTAGGTCATCGGCTGCCCGTACTTCTTCTCGATGGCGGGGAAGTAGCTCGCGCGGTCGGGGTTCGTCGCCATGATGGCGATACTAGGACGCTGGCGGACCCTCAGGACTGGAGAACGATGACGACCATGCGGCGCATCCCGATCTCGACACCTGTCGGCATGTACGAGGTGCAGACCCAGTCCGTCGGCGAGAGCCCGACGATCAAGCTGCTGCTGCTTCACGGCGGCCCGGGACTAAATCACGAGTACTTCGAGACCTTCGCCGACTATCTGCCGGACGCGGGCATCGAACTCATCTACTACGACCAGCTCGGGTCCTTCGGCAGTGATCAGCCGGACGACATGTCGTTGTGGGATCTCCCGCGATTCGTCGACGAGGTCGAGCAGGTGCGGCTGGCCCTTGGACTCGACGCCAGCAACTTCTTCCTGCTCGGCCATTCCTGGGGTGGGATCCTCGGCATCGAGTACGCGCTCAAGTACGGCCAGCACCTCAAGGGCCTGATCGTCTCCAACATGATGTCGGACATCCCGGCATACAACCGCTACGCGCATGACGTGCTGATGCCACAGATGGACCAGGTGGCGTTGGCGCGCATCCTCGAGATCGAGGCCGAAGAGGACTACGACAATCCCGAGTACGAAGAGCTGTTGATGGAGCACTTCTATGTGTTCCATGTGCTCCGGCGTCCGGCCGACCAGTGGCCGGAATGCGTTGATCGATCCTTCAGCCACACCAACAAGCAGGTCTACGTGCACATGCAGGGCCCTAGTGAGATGGGCGCCCGCGGCACTCTCGTCGAGTGGTCTCGGTTCGATGACCTCGACACGATCGACGTGCCCACTCTTGTCATCGGAGCGCGTCACGACACGATGAACCCGGACCATCTGCGTGCGATGGCCGAGCGATTCCCCCGCGGCGAGTTCCTCTACTGCCCGGATGGCAGCCACATGGCGATGTATGACGACGCGGAGACGTACCTGCCCGGGCTGATCAGCTTCCTGCTCGGGGTCGACGGGGCCAACTGACTCGTTCGCATATTCGCGAGACGAACCCAGCCCGGCTGACTGCGGGTTGCCCCTGCCAATTATGTATTCCAAAATATTCCTGAATTCTGGGCTGCGCCTCAACGTGGCTCTTGCGCTCATCTACCTCGACCTTCGAGGGAAGGAGTTCCGTATGAGCCGCAAGCGCACCAACGCGCTGATGATCGTCGGACCCGAAGTCGATCTCGAGCGCGAGGTGATCCTTGACAGCAGGGGCCGACGGGTCGATCAGGCGTACGTCGATCAGGCCTTGGCAGAAGTCGAGGATGACATCGATCGCCGTGCCGGCCGGCCATCGCTGACAGGTGAGGCGGCGCATTCCCCGCACGTGTCATTTCGCATCACGCCCGAGCTCAAGGCACAGGCGGAGCAGGCCGCCAAGGATCAGGGGACGAGCGTCTCGCAATTGGCGCGCCACGCACTTGAGGAGTACCTGACATGCAGTTCCTGATCTCGGTGATCGCTGATCAGACCGGCCTCGCCACCGCCGAGGAGATGGCCACCATCGACGTATTCAACGAGCGACTGCAGACTGACGGGCATTGGCTCTTCGCCGGCGGTCTCACTCCACCCAGCGCCGCAGTCGTGTTCGACAACCGCGGCGCAGACAACGTGAGTATCGACGGACCCCTGCATGAGTCGACCGAGTACATCGTCGGCTTCTGGCTGATCACCGCACCTGACCTCGAGGTGGCGCGGCGACTTGCGGTGGAGGGGTCGAGGGCCTGCAATCGCCGGGTGGAGCTCCGGCCGCTATTGGGCGACTGAGGCCGTCGCACGGGAGCCCGACCGATCAAACGGCCTGATGGAGAATCCGGCTTCCGTTCTACGGCTGCGCGAGCCCGGCGAGGCGGAAGCCGGCATCGTCATCGGCGTAGAACGGCGCTCCGCCCATCGGTCCGTAATCGCGGCGAACCGTCTTGCTGAGCGGCGTGATGCCCGGGCCCCAGGACTGATCGAAGGTGCCGTAGTGGCTCGTCGATCCGGCATACGAGCCGACCGGTGTGAGGACACCCGCATCGCTCCCCGTGTACACGCTCTGGAAGTTCGCCGCTGGCGCCAGTGCAGCGTCCGACACCAGCGCTGATCGCGGCGGCTTGTCACTACGTGTCGGGAAGTTCCAGTACTTGTTGGCGCCGGCCTTGGTCGGGTCGTAGTAGGCGGCCTTGTACCACTCGTCCTCGCTCGGGATCCAGAATCGCGCCTTGGCATTGCGCTCAGCGACACCGGACTCCTGGAAGTCGACCAGCGTGTAAGCCCCGGTCTCCGTGCCGCCCCGTCGGCTCCCGTTATGCATCCAGTTGGCAAATCTCGCCGCGTCGAACCACGTCACCCAGGCGATGGGGCGCTGCGCGGCGTTGGGCCAGGCAGCCGAACGACTGGCCTTGTAGACGTAGGGATCTGCCTTGGTCCCCGCGCCCGAACGGATGATCAGCGACCCCGGATCCTCCTGCCCTTCCAGATCCGCCATCTCCTCCTTGTAGAGCCCCGCAATCACATCGTTGGCCGGGACGGCCGCGACGGCATTGAGGAAATCGACGTATTGGGCGATCGTGACTTCATACGTGCTGATGCGGAACGGCTTGGCAACGGCTCCGTAGCCGGTTGCGGGATCGGCGGCATTGCCGGGATCGCCGACGAGCACGGTGTCGAGTGTGACGTTCGCGGCAGCGGTGCTCGGCGCAAGGAGCATGGCCGTCAGGCCGATCGCCACGACCGGGAGGATGAGGAAACGCTTCGCCATGATGGTCAGTCCTTACTTGGAGTTCGTCGCTAGGCGAAAGCCGGTGTCGTCATCGTCATAGGTGGGCTCATAGTCCCGGGGTCCGAATTTCGAGGCATTGATCATTCCCAGGCTCCACGATCCGCCTCGCATGCCGCGCGTGACCGGAACGTCCTCGAAGTCCGTGTAGACGGCGTCGTTCCATTCCCACAGCAGACCCGCCTGGTCGTATGTGCCGTAATGGCTGACGCTCGACGTGTAGGCGCCGGTGGGAGTTATCTTCTGGCCCTCCGGCATGGCACCGTCGTAGTTGGCGGAGTTGGCGCCGCCGGGGAACGGCTCGCTAACCGGCAGCTCATCGCTCATCGTGGGATACAGCCAGTACTTGTTGTCACCGGGCTTGGTCGGGTCGTAGTACGCGGCCTTGTACCACTCGTCCTCCGAGGGGATCCACCACGTCGCATCGGGGTTCTTGGTGATGACACCGCTCGTAGCACCGTTGAGCGTGTAGGCACCCGTCTCGGTGTCGGCCGTCGCTGTCGCACCGTTGTGGAGCCAGTTCGCGAAGCGGGCGGCCGAGAACCAGGAGATGTTCAGGGTCCCGCGTCGACTCGAGTCTGCGCCCAGCACGGTGTCCGGAACCTCGGAGTACACGTAGGGACCAGCACTCGTACCGCCGCCAGTTCGTGCGATGAGTCCTGCGGAGACGTAGCCCTTCGTCTCCTGCATATCCGTCGTCCATAGCGCCTCGATCGCAGGATCGGCGGGAACAGCCGCCACGGCGTTGAGGAAGTCCAGGTATTGACCCACGGTGATCTCACCGGCGCCGATCGCGAACTCGTGGTCGACGGACCCTCGGCCGGTATCCGAGTCGGGTGGATTGCCGGCATCGGCGACGTTCACGGTGTCGATGCACGTCAGGCCGACGCAGTTGTCGGGAGAGGACGACGTCGAAGAACCGACGGCAGGGGAGGCGGCCTCGCCTCCACCGGCACAGCCACTGAGGACAAAGGCGAACGCCACGGCCCCGGCCAAGGCTGGGAATGTCCTGCTCATGAGGCCCTGGCGCATCGTTTCTTGGTCCTTTGGTGGATTCCGGGCACCGGAGCGGGGCGCTGAAGCGTCTCTTCGTGGGCGAACCTACGGGAAGGGCAGATGCGGTCGGACACCGGCGAGAGATTCGATCACGGCTCTCGACTCAAGGAGCAGGCGCGCTGTCAGCGCAACTGATCGTCGAGCCAGTCGAACACTGCCTCCTCGGCGACCTGCGGACCGACCGGCTGGTCGTGAAGGGATGCCCCCTTCTGCGCGGTGAGGTGCACCAATGCTTTACGCGACGCCGGCACCGAGTCCAGAAGCTCATAGGCCTGTTCGGGCTGGGAGCCGAAGAATGGGTCGCCCTCGTTGGCGAGCACCAGAGTCGGGATCTTGATTTGACGGAAG
>JAPLBU010000113.1:8159-11465 GCA_026392575.1 Actinomycetota bacterium
CATCGACTCCAGCAGGCCGTAGTAGTCGGATAGGGGTTGACCAGCGCGCGCCTCACGCTGCACCCGCCGGTCGAAGATCGACCCACGCTTGTAGATCGTGAACTGCTCCTCGCGCGGGAAGGACGGCCAGGCCGCCTGGAAGCCCGCATTGAGTCCCCGACTCGCGCCTTCCTTCTCTCTGGCGGGGGCGCGGTACGTCTCCTTCACGAGCACCATGGATGTCTGGTCGCCCCACATCGTCGTGAAGTCGTGAGCGGCGGGCTCGAGAACGACGGCATCCAGCCCCGTCAGACGGGCGGCCGCGCGCGAGCAGAGCATGCCTCCGAAGGAGATGCCGACCAGGGCAACCTTTCCGACATCGGCTCGGCCGCGAGTCCACGCCAGAACGGGTGCAACGACGCGGTTCCAATCAGCCGTGAACATCACGTTGTGCTTGAACAGCGGCGTCATCTGGCCGGGACCCTCGAAGAGCACGACGTTGTAGCCACGGGCCAGCGCCGCTGTGACGCCGAACTGCATTGTCTCGACGTTCTGTCCGTCGCTGCCCTCGCTGATGATCACCGTGGGGCGCCGGCCTGAGCCAGATGGGCTGGGGAAGTAGTGCACGGGAATCGGGCCGAACGGCGACGCCACCTCGGCGTGCTCGACCGCGGGCTCAAACAGTGCGACTGATCGCAGCCAGCGCGACTGGGCCTTGTCGAACACCTGCTCCTCGCGGGAGCCGTGGGCGGAGCCGAGCACGAAGAACAGCTCCTGCGCTGCGTACATCGAGGATCGCATCAGGCGATTTCGCGTCGTGACTTCGTGTGTGGGACCCGAGGACGCCGCAAGCCGGGCGATCTCTGCGCCGTACCCGCTGAACGCATCGCAGTAGGCGTCGAAGGCATCGACTCCCGGATCCGCAGGGTCGCCCGTGCGGGCGTTGATCGTCTGCGCGATCCGCAGTACCTCGCCCACTTCCGCCGACTGCGAACTCGCTCCACCGACTGCGAACAGCGCCTGGTCGTTGAAGGTGTCAGACGCGAACAGGTCGAGCGGTACGACCTTCAGTCCGGTACGCGGGCTTGAGCCAAGGCCCTTGCTTGCGACCTGGCTGGCCTCGGCCGAACCCATGAATGGCTTGGCTGCAGCGAGTGCTGCAACTGCAGCTGCGCTTCTCAGGAGCCAACGACGATCGACAAGCATGTTTCGACCGTACTCCGGTGAATCAGTTGTTGTGTGGTGGAGCGATGCGGTCGGAGGAGTGACACGGATTCGACTGGCTACCGCGGGACGGGCACGTCAGAGGCTGTTGAGCACGTGAGCCAGCGCCGCGGAGCTGATGGGGATAGGTCCGCTGAATGGCTGGGAGAACGCCCAGGTCGTGAACAGTGCGACTCCAATGAGACTGGCCATGCCGAACAGCAGACCCAGTCGCAAGACTCGGGAGTCGAAGTGCAGAAGGCTCATCATCGCAATGACCAGAATCCCGCCGCCGAAGAGAAGTGCCCACATGAATGGCGAGAAACGGGCATGGAAGAGCAGGACGCGGTCAGCCCTGCTCGAATCGACTGCCGCCAGGTTGGTGAAGATAGCCGCCTGCGCAGCGGAGGCAGACGGGTCCGCACTCAAGGCCTGGGTATCGACATACGCGACTCGGATGGCCGCGGTGCTCGCCGTCTTGATGTCCGAACTCCCCAGGTCTTCCCACGAGGCGATCTCCGCCTCCAGGTACCTGCGCATGTCCGCGACGATGGGTTCACCTTGAGCCGGCGGCAGCGCCAGTGCGACGTTGACGGTCGAGATAACCGCACCCATTTCGCTACGCACAGCCGACTCGGAGTCGGCGTACGACTGCTGGGCGACCACGACGGCAAAGCCGAGGACGACCCCGTACACGGCGAAGGCGGCCCCGATCTTGACCCCGACGCGGTCATCGTCTGGCCTATGCGCTCCATGTTCGCGAACGCGCTCGACGGCCCACGCAATCGCGAGCGCAACCCCGCAGGACAGGAGGACCACGACCAGGAACTCCAGCACACTCGTCACGAGTTCTCCCAGCGAAGTCGTTCTTGCCTACGGCCACCGTAAGGCACCTTCTCCATCGATCAACGGCCGTCGCTCCGGTTCGGCCGCGCCTCAGCGACCCAAGAGGGCTAACGTGAATTCTGCCCACTGAGGGGGTTCACATGTCTGGTCGAATCCGCATTCTCACTGTGATCGGCACCGCAGGCGTCCTCGCCATCGGTTTGCTCGGTCCCGTACCGGCATCCCAGGCCGCGTCAACGCCTCCGAACGTGGGCGTTACCGAGGTGTATCCGACGATATTCGCCACGCCACTGGGCACGTCGCTCACCGTGACGGTCATCAACCCGCAGAACTACCTCACTTCCGATACCACTGCGACATTCAGTGTCTGCTCTGCTGGGGTTTCGCCTTCGGCGACGCCCGGCCCAGTCGTCCTCAGCCCCAGCAGCTCGACGAGCCAGAATGGCAGTCAGGCGCAGGTTATCGGCGTGTTCTCGATCCCGTCTCCGACGTTCGCGAGTGGGACAACGTCCGGATCCTGCAATCTGACCCTGACCAACAGCACCGGCCAGGGAAACATCGGCGACTCCACTCTCGTCGGTGACACCGTCTTCTCCTTCTCCGCGACGGCTCCCCAGATCGGACTCATCTCCCCGACGTCAGGCCCGGCGGTGCCGACGTCCTCGCCAGTCATCAAGCTCACCGGTACGAATCTGCCAGCGGCCACCTACTTCAACGGCACGTCGACGGCGATGCCGTCTCCGATGAGCCTCCCGGCGGCCACGTCGACGTTCCTGACCAACTGCGTCGTGAACGAGAACGCCTACGGCGTACCCGTCGTGCCGGCCACGGGCCTGTTCGTCCCCGCCGCCGCAGCGAATGGCCAGGGCGGGTTCCTTGACTACTCGACCATCTCCGGCAACACCATCACGACGATCCTCAGCAACGGCATCGAAGCATCGACCTGCGATCTCATCGTGCCGATTCCGAGCAGCGACAACAACAACGGCGGCCTGGACTACCTGGCCGTGCTGGGCGGATACACGTGGGAACCCCCCTACCAGGGCCCGATCGCTATCACGGTCACCAATCCAGTGGACGGTGACTCGAATTCACGTTCCGGCATCTCGGATGCCGATCTGTGGATCTCTCTGGTGGGCACACCCGGCGCGCCGGCAACGTCGACGCAGGGTTGCGCGACGGCAGGGGCATGGGCGGGGTCGTCGACTTCAGCCACGTCGATCCCGATCAATGGCAGCAGCTTGAGCTCCGTGTCGTTCACGACTTTGTCGGACTACA
>JAPLBU010000406.1 GCA_026392575.1 Actinomycetota bacterium
CCCTCGGACGTGACCCGCATCATCCTGACCCACGCGCACGGCGACCATGCCGGAGGAGCCAAGGAGATCCTCGACGCCTCACCCGCGACGGGCGTGGAGATCCACGTCGACGACGTTCCATTCATCCAGGCGGGCATGAACGCACCGGGGGCGCAATCGACGATGGGACGGCTGCTCAGCCGCGGTCCGATGGCCTCGTTCACCAGCGTCCCGGTCGTCACCGAGCTCGTCGATGGGCAGGTGCTTGATGTCGCCGGCGGCCTACGCGTCCTGCACACACCGGGGCACACGCCCGGCCACGTGTCCCTGCTGCACGAGTCCTCCGGTGTCCTGATCACCGGCGACGCGATCTTCAACATGGGCTGGCGGATGAGCTGGCCCCTTGCGGTCGTCTGCACATCGGCTCGCCAGAACAAGCAGTCCGCGCACGTCCTGGGCGAACTCGACTACCAGGTTGCGGCCTTCACCCACGGTCCCGAGATCCGCGACAACACGCGCGAGTCCGTCCGCGGATTCCTGAGGCGAAAGGCATGACATCCGACGAGCTGTACGAGATCGAGCGGGAACTGCGTCGCATTGTCGACCGACTCACCTCGATGCCGCTCGACCGAGCAACGACGGCAACTGCTGACTGCGAGCGGGCCGCTGAGATCCTCCTCGCGCAGACGCGCCTGCTGACCAACGACGTCCCGGCCGACGCACGGATCCCCACACTCGGACCGCAGGGACTCGGCGCGATGATCGCCGTCCTTGGCCGCGACTACCTCAATGCTGCGCAGGCATCAGAGGCATCCGACCCGAGTCCCGTGCTCGACGCGCTCGTCACCCTGCGTCGCGCGCTCCCCTAGCTGGGGATCCGCGGCAGCCGCCGGGCGCTACGGATCAGCCACGCACTCCGGTGGCGATCGCGAAGACACCGAAGGCCATCAGCAGCCCGCCCGAGACGCGGTTCACGATGACCATCGCCCGGTCACTGATCGCATGTCGAGCTGCCCACACCCCCGTCGACAGCGCGAGCCACCAGGCGAGCGACCCGCATCCGACGCCCAGCGTCACGATGACCGCGCTTCCTGTGCCTGGCTGGGCAACGAGTCCGGCGCTGGCGAAGATCGCCGCGAAGGCCATGATCGTCAGCGGGTTGGTGAGGGTGAGACCGACCGCGCTTGAATAGAGCGGTCCCAGACGAGAGGAGTCACCCGCCAAGGCGGCCTCGTGCACGGGTGGGGTCCTGATCGCCCGCCAACCGAGCCATACCAGCGCTATGCCGCCCACGATGCGCAGCGGCGCTTGGTACGCGATCATCCACGCCGACACGGCGGTGATGCCAAAGGCAGCGAGGGCGGCGTAGACGGCATCCGCCGTGGCGATGCCCGCGCCTGTGGCAAGTCCGGCTCGCCAGCCGTGCGCCAGCACTCTCTGAATGCACAGAATCCCCATCGCCCCAACGGGCGCGGCGACGAGGATCCCTATGACGAACATCCGGGCGAACAACCCGGCACCGGGGCCCATCTGGGATCACGTCGCCGGCGACAGCGGACGCGCAAGCGCTGTGGACAGCACGACCGTAGTGCGAGTGCGCGAGATCCCCGGTAGCGACTTGAGCCGGTCGGTCACGAAGGACTCGAGCCCGCTCGTGCCGGCGACGTGGATCTTAAGCAAGTAGTCGTCGTCCCCGGCCAGGTGATGGCACTCGACCACTTCGGGATACGTGGCTAGGGCAGCGAGGAAGCCCTCCCGCGCAGCCAGGTTCGCCAGCGTCACGGAGACGAACGCGGTCAGGTCGAGGCCAAGCGCCGACGGATCGACCAGCGCCGCGTAGCCACGGATGGCCCCGCGTTCCTCCAGTCGTCGCACCCGATCGGCGGTGGACGGGCCGGAGAGGCCGATCTGCTCGGCCAGTTCAGAGAAGCTCGCCCTACCGCTTTCGCTCAGGATACCTAGAATCCGCAGGTCATTCTCATCCATAACCTGTGATTCTAAGGCAAAGACCCCGCTATGCCTAGTTTCGAGAGAAGATCGCCAGCAGGCGCAGGAACTC
>JAPLBU010000087.1 GCA_026392575.1 Actinomycetota bacterium
CGACGTGAGCCATGCCGCACTGCTGGCCGACTTCGACACCACGTTCGGCAGCGCCTACAGCGTCAGCTTCTTCACCCGCTGGGCACCCGGCCTGGTCGGGCAGGTGTGGATGAAGCGCCGCGGCGACACGGACGGCGAATGGCTCGAGCCGGGGATCCTGGATGGCACGCTGGCCGACGGCAAGCGCCATCCCCTGCCCGGCCACGATGCTGTCCACTGCACCGAGCAGGGCGGTCTCGCCGGACCGTGGCACGAGCGACTGCCGCACTTCCGGCTCGACTTCACCCCGAGTTCGGGTGACGAGCTGCAGACGGAGTACCTCGTGCCGCGCGACCGAGCAGTCGCGATTCTCCGCGATCTTGAGGCCCTGGCCCCGCGCATCCACCCGCTCCTGCATGTCTCGGAGATCCGCACGATGTGCGCGGACGATCTGTGGCTCAGCGGCGCCTACGGCCGTAACACCGTCGGCATCCACTTCACGTGGCAGCGGCGCTCCGAGGTCCTCGGCCTGCTGCCGGATCTCGACGCCTTCTTCGCAGGCCGCGGCGGGCGCCCGCACTGGGGCAAGCTCTATGACGCGAGCCCGGCCTCGATCACCGCCCGCTACCCGCGGTTCGCCGAGTTCGCGGCCCTCGCCGAGCGCATGGATCCGACGGGGAAGTTCCGCAACCGCACGCTGGATGCCCTGCTCGGCACCGGCTGAGAGTCAGCGCAGGGCCCACACCGCAACAGCCGATGCGGCAGCAACGTTGAGCGAGTCGACGCCTCCGTGCATGGGGATGCGGACGCACAGGTCCGCCGCCGAGATCGCTCCGGCGCTGAGCCCATCTCCCTCGGTGCCAAGCACGAGGGCAACCCGATCGGGTGGCGCAGCAGCGAAGTCGTCGAGTGAAACGGCGTCGGCGGTGAGGGCCAACGCGGCGATGGTGAAACCCTCCGCACGAAGCAGGTCGAGATCCTCCGGCCACGAGACCAACCTCGTCCACGGCACCTGGAACACCGTGCCCATCGAGACGCGCACGCTGCGTCGGTAGAGCGGGTCAGCGCAGCGGGGTGTCACGAGCACGGCGTCCGCCCCGAGTCCCGCCACCGAGCGGAAGATGGCTCCGACATTGGTGTGGTCGACGATGTCCTCGAGGATCACGATCCGACGGGCCGGCTGATCGCCGCGCGCGTGCGCGAGCAGGTCGACGACGCTCGCCAGCGGCGGACGGTGCATCGCGGCGAGTGCACCACGGTGCAGGTGGAATCCGGTGATCTCGCGCAGCAGGCCCTCGTCGGCGACGAAGACCGGCACGTCTCCCCCATCGCCGGCCCCCGACGACTCGAGCGCGTCGGCCATGTCGGGGAGCCACTTCTCTGCCATCAGGAACGAACGCGGGCGGTGGCCGGCATCGAGGGCTCGTCGGATGACCGACGAGCTCTCCGCTATGTACAGGCCCTTCGCCGGCTCGTGCCGCGAGCGCAGAGCCACGTCGGTCAGCCCCAGGTAGTCGGCGAGCCGGTCGTCTGCAGCGTCGACGACTCGGATCACGGGCACAGGTGCATCCTGCCGGTCACTGTCCCGTCATGACGACAGCGCCCGTCGGACCGACGACACGAACAACTCCGGCTGCGCCGGCGATCCGAAGTGAACGCCCACGGGCATGACCTCCCAGCCGGCGATGTTGAGGCTGCGCTCGGCCCACTCCCAGTAGAGGCGGCAGGCGGATGCGATCTTGCCCGGCTGAGCGGAAGGCGGCACGCGCGAACGGTATCCCTCGCACACTGTTTTGGCGGCTCCACACCCCCGCGGTGGAGCCGCCGATCGCATCCTGACTGAACGACGGGAACATGGCCAGTCCAAAAAGTCCCCCCCACGGGGGACATGAGCAAGCCCCTGCCGACGGGGGAGACAGCAGGGGCTTGCCGTGCAGATAATGCCGGATATCCAAGCAACGTGCATGACGTTCCCGGCGAGCCGCGCAGCATTTGTTCGATCGGCGGCCGGTTCCTTGGTCGACAGCCGATTCCCGCGTCTATCTCCCCGGCAACGGCAGGCTCTGCTGAGGTCCCGGATTCGCCACCCCGAGGCCACCCAAGTCATGCACGTCGGTCGTCCAGCCGTCATAGCTGCGCACGTAGTAGACGCGGTTGTCGTGATCGCGTGCCACGTACCACTGGGTGTAGTCCCCCGAGGCCGCCAGGTGCCGCGGAACGCTCACAAGGTCCAGCGAGTGGAAGGCCTGGTTGATGGCATCGCGGGAATCCGTCGCCGATGACGCGACCTGGCTCAGCACCGTGGCGCGAACGAAGCGCGACGGCGGGGTCACATCACCCGGTAGCCCGATCAGCCCGGTGCCGTTGCCCGTCCCCGTGACCGGCATACCCATCAGGTTGTATGTCTGAGACTCGACATTGGTCAGCCCGATGTAGTTGCGCAGGTTCGTGATGTGCCACGGGTAGACCGGCGAGTTCGTCAGGACGCCAACGACGTTGTCGTGCACCTGCATGCCGCCGTCGACGAACTCGACAACGAGATCGCCGCCATGCGCATCGTGGATGGCCAGGTGCTCCGTGAACGCCCAGTCCATGAGCGGCGCAATCTGAGGTGGCACGGCCCGGCCCGCCGGCCACAGGTCCTTCACCGGCGCATTCCAGATCTGCACCGTGCCGAGGGCCGCCTTCACATCCGCCACGGTGTTACACGTTCCGAGCAGCCATCCGGCGAGATTGATGAAGTCGAGCGCAGCCGCTCCGTCGCTCGGTGCGGTCGTCGGCAGGGTCGTCTCCGGCAGCCACAGCGTGCCGACAGACAGGCCCGCCTCGTTCAGCCCGTCGACGAAGTACCGATCGAATCCGAACGCCGTCATCGCAACGAAGCCGACTCCGTTCGTCCACGTCAGCGGGGCAGCCCCACCCGCGGTCGTTGTCGCCGACCACTCCTGCCCCCGCGGCACGACCTGCACGGTCGAGTCGAGCTCGTAGGCGAAGTCAAGAGTCCGCCCGGACACGTGGAGGTCGGCCAGCCGGACCAGCCGAAGGTCGGTGCACATGTGCCGACGCTAACGCGTGACTGTGCCCTTTGAGTACCCTGCATCCTCGATCAGAGCCGCTGGATCCAGGCATACGCCGTTCCCGACCGGCGGGATCCGGCTGGAGGTGTCGGACTGACCGATATCTCGTCAGGACCGCGGCAGCAGTTGCGCGCCCGCCGCCTGCCACTGCGTCAACACGGTGCGCACCAGGTAGTCGATCGCGGCAGGGTTGCGTGAGACGGACAGGGAAGCCGGCAGGCCGAGCCCCTTGGTGACGAAGGTCGAGTGCACAGTGGGGAACGTCTTGCGCACAACCGTCCCCGCAGGGACCAGACCCTTGGGGATGTAGACCGAGCCGGGCGGTGCGGGGCAGTCCTTCGGGCACGGCAGCATGAGCTGGCTGTAGACGGGCACCGTGCCATCCGTACGCGGGTACGTCCTGGCGCCGGCACCAGATGCAGAGCGATCGTCGCCGCAGGTCCTGCCGCAGTAGTCGCCCGCTATCAGGGTGAGCGCAACGCCATCGAGCACGCCCACCTGCCGGGCATCCCAGCTGTCCGGGTTGCGCTTCGCATGCGCACTCGTCACGAGCACGTGGATCGAGCCCGCGCCCGCCGTGGCCTGGAACTCGATGAGGCTCTTCGACGAGTTGGCGAACTGACTCCCCCAGGCCTTGGCGACAGGTCCCAGATACACGTCCGGATCCGCCGCTATGTCATACGCGGGGCCACCCAGGTGGGGAGTGTTGAGGGTGACCATCGAGGGAATCGTGATGCCTGCGTCAATGGCGGACTGGGCATACGAGAACGCGGGCGCCATCGTCCCCGCCGGCGGCGGCTGCTTGAGGGCCCCCACGGTCGACCGCGCAACCAGGCCGCCGTAGCTGTACCCGACCAAGTCGAATGTGACGTAGCCGTAGGTCGCATGCAGATAGCCCAGCAGCCCGAGCACGGCCTCGCCGGCCTGTGTCGGGTACCCCGATGTGTTCCACTGCACCTCGGTCGGCGGCTGGAGGGGGCAGCCCGTCTCGCCCGCCGTACTGCCGTAGGTGTTGCCGAACCCCGGGGCCGTGAACACGGGCAGCCCAGCATCCAGCATCGCCTGCACGTACTGAGGCCGACCTCCGTCGCACGCCGCCCATGGAGTCGTGTACGCGTGCGGGCCCCCGCCGCCTTCGATGACGACGACCGCGCGATTCGATGTCTCGGCACCGGCAGCCGGGCTAACGGGAGCGGCATCCGCCAGCTCACTCGCCGCCGCGCCGGGAGCCCCAGCCACCAGGGCGACGAGGAGACCGAAGGTCACAAGACGAGCGAGGACGGGTGATCTCATGCCCACACTCTGCCCCCCTCGCCCCTGGCGTTCGTCAATGGAGTGGCTAACAGCCTCGCTGTCGCCACCCGGAACTGGAAACCGTGGGCGGTGGACAGCACAACATGCTCTACGGGAACACCGTCTGCAGCGGCTGGCGAAGCAGTCGAGACTCAGCGCGATGCCTCAGAGTCGAGTGACTGCCGACGACACGGCACCCCGCGGGCGCTATCCGCTCGGCGGGTCCCACTCGCGGCGCAGCCACATCGTCACGGTCATCGACAGGCCGATGAACGCCCCGAGGGTCGCCCACATATACGCGAACACATCAATCCCCGAGCCGATCGGCGGCTCGCC
Organism: Actinomycetota bacterium; assembly: GCA_026392575.1. Taxonomy (GTDB): domain Bacteria; phylum Actinomycetota; class Actinomycetes; order S36-B12; family S36-B12; genus UBA10649. Next base: position 4,686 of record JAPLBU010000087.1, read on the forward strand.
AGGAAGGTAGAAGCGCAGCGCGAGTAGGGCGAACAGCAGTGCAGCACCCCATCCCACGATGCTTGAATCGACGGGCTGACGACCGGTGAAGGTAGCCGTGCCCACGCTGATCGAGTAGGCCGCGATGATGAAGGCCATGATCACCAGCAGGATCGCGAAGAACATCGTCGAGAACGATCGCACGAACTCCAACCCAACCAGCACTGCGCCCGAGTCAGCCGGACGTACGGTCGCGGTGGTGTCCCATCCAGACATTCCCCCGACGACGAATGCCGTCAGATTCAGCATCTGGGGCGCCGCGGTCCCCGAGGCGAGATCCTCGGGCACGATGAAGGCGTCGATGAGCACGGCGGCCTCATGCTTGTCGAATGGGTAGCTGGACTGCTCGCCTGAAATTCCCACCGCGATCTCGGCACGACCGAGGGCCGTGCCAGCGGGGAACACGAGGTCTTCGGTGCCGTCGCTTGCCGTCACGGAGATGCGCAGGGGCACGGCGATGCGCTGGTCAGCGTTCAGCAGGTTGTCCGACACCTCGGTCACCCGGAAGCGCAGTAGCGCGGAGTAGGTGCCCGGCTGGACCGAGACCACCTCGACGCGGACCCGCACATCACCTGCAGGCTCCTCGGCCGACTTCACCGTGAGACCACCGCCCGAGGTGTACAGGAGCGCTACCGCCGCGTAGCCGAGGACCACGAAGAGCAGGAGGGCCAGCAGCACGGTCCGCGTCCGAGCAACGGGGCGAGCCTCACCCGTCATGGGACCCCCTCGGTCCGTGCTTCGGCAACACGATCAGCCTAGTGACGAGCAACGGCGGATACCCGCGGAGCGACGGCTCTGAGCTTGCCTGCCTCCTTGACCTGCCCGACAGGCTGGCTACCGAATTCGCGGTCGAGGCGGGGGAACGGGAAGAGATGTCCGGTTGACACCCAATGTCGGGATAGTCACTATTTGCGCTAACAGGCCAGCCAACACGAGGAGGTCAACATGACTACTTACGCCGAGGACGTCGAGACAACAATCAGCGGCGCCATCGCGGCGACCACCAATGCAACCGAGGATGTGCAGAAGGCCGCCGTCGCCGCGGCAGTCGCCTCGATGCCCCCGCCACCGCCTCCGGTCGTGGGGGTTCTCTGGAAGTCCTTGGTCTGGGGCCTGCTGGCGGTCCTGCTCATCTCCCTCATCGGCATCATCTTCACGGTTCTCGACAATGATCCGAACACATCCTCCGACGTCCTGGTTACCGTGTTCACGGCAGCACTGACCGGACTCCTCGGACTGTTCGTCAAGTCTCCATAGTCATCGTCGGCCGCTTCGGAACGAACGTCGCGCGCGCGACGCAACCCTGGCGCCTCCACAACGAGCAAATCCCCAGAACCTGGCGAGAGGCCGTAAGGGACATGCAGCCGGGCTGACGGGCTGAGGCCTCACCCAATACCGGCTTGCCGAGGGCGCGTTGGAGGGCGGCCAAGCGCCGCTCCCAGATCTGTTGGCTGAGGGCAGCGGTCGGGGCGATCACCTCGGATGCGTGATATGCGCCGGGGTTGATGTGAAGCTCGACCGGTACGCCTGCTGCCCGCAGCCGGTCGGCGAACTCCACATCCTCGTCATGGAACAGGTCGCGGTCGCCGACGTCGATGAAGCTCGGCGGCAGCCCGGTGAGATCGGTTGCCCGCGCGGGCGCCGAATACTGGTTTGCGGGCCGGCCACCGAGGTACCAACCCCAAGCCTCAATGTTGCCCGCTCGATCCCAGATGCCGATGTCGACGATGTCGCGACTGGAGGCGGTCTCGTTGCGGTCATCGATCATCGGGTAGACCGGCATCAGGAAGGCCAGGTCGGGACCGCCGTTGTCGCGTGACATCAGCGCGGTTGCGATGGCGAGTCCGCCGCCCGCACTGCCGCCGAAGATTCCGAGGCGTGCCGGATCAAAGCCAAGGTCCGATGCGTTTGCAGCCATCCAGATGAGTCCAGCGAAGCAGTCGCTGATGGCCGCCGGCGCGGGATGCTCCGGCGCCAGTCGGTAGTCGACGGACACAACAACAGCGTCGAGGTTCTCGCACAGGATCACGGCCATGGGGTGATCGGTCTCAAGGTTGCCCAGCACCATGCCGCCACCGTGAATGAACAGCAGGCCGGGCTTGATGCCACTGGCGTTCACGGGCTGGTAGATGCGGACCAGGAGGTCGCCGTCGGGACCTGGGATCGTGCGGTCCTCGGTTGACACGTTCGGATTCGGTGGCAGGTCGGCCGTCATTGCCTGGAGCAGCCCGTCGAGGGTGGCCCGACGCGCGACGATTTCGGAGATCGTGTTGAAGCCTCCCGGGATCATCTCGTACAGCGCGGCGAGGGGGACGAGAGACTCTGGATCGATTCCGTCATGTTGTGGCACGGTGACCTCCGGCGTTGTGGGTGGCCGGAGTA
>JAPLBU010000234.1 GCA_026392575.1 Actinomycetota bacterium
TCTCGCCAAGCACCTCCATGTCGACCACGGCGCGCAGGCTGCGGCCGATGAGTCGCGAGATCTCCTGTGTGCGGCCGCCGAGCTTGCCCTTGACGGACTCGCGCGCATTGCGCGTGTTGGTCGCCCGCGGCAGCATCGCGTACTCCGCCGTGACCCATCCCTTGCCGGAGTCATTCAGCCAGCGCGGCACACCAGCCGTGAAGGAAGCGGTGCACAGCACGCGGGTGCGGCCGAACGAGACGAGGGTCGAGCCCTCTGCCTGCTCGAGCCACCCTCGCTCGAAGGTGATCGGACGAAGCTGGTCGGCCGTGCGGCCATCGGATCGAGTCATGCGGTGACCCTATCCGCCCCCTCCGTCAGGCCGGATGACCGTCACGGCCTTTCGGTCAGCCCAGGTCGGCCTCCTCGATTGGGCCTGCGAGTTCGTCGCCGAACTCGTGAAGTGACCGCATTCCGCAAATACGGTGGCAACATGAACGCTGAAATCCGCGAAGTCAAGGGCCTTCTCGTTGCTCCGAACGCGCTCGCCAATGTCGACCGTGGACTGGCGGAGGGATGGATCACCCCGCCAGCCAGGCGTGGCCCACTCCCCTCGGTGCCGCGCTACAAGGCCGCGGCGACGGTTGAGGTTTTGCTCGACGATGACAGGGGCACGTGAGTCCAGCGGAGCGCGGCCCTGCCAAGACCTTCTTCATGCACGATCTGTCGCTGACGTTCGTTATCGAGGCGGACGCCAGGATGGGACTCTCGACGCGATTAACGTAGCCCCGGCACAGCGGGCACTCGGGCCCACCGTCAGCCTCATCAGACGACCTCGACGCTGCCGATCTCCGGCCCGAGGAATCGGCGACCGAGCCGCTGGAACTCCGCGGGGTCGCCGGTGACGGTGAAGCGGTGCGCCGGCTCGATCAGGCTGGGGTCGCGGAGCAGGTCGTTGGCGACCAGCGTGCGATACACGTCCTTCGCGGTCTCCTCTGCGCTGGAAACGAGGGTGACGTTCTCACCCATCACGTACGAGATGACGCCTGTGAGCAGCGGGTAGTGGGTGCACCCCAGAACGAGCGTGTCGATGTCCGCGCCCTTCATGGGTTCGAGGTACTCGTTCGCGACGTCGATCAGTTCGGGACCCCAGGTGATGCCGGCTTCGACGAACTCGACGAACCGAGGGCAGGCGATCGAGGTCAGCTCGACATGCGGAGCAGCAGAGAAGGCATCGCCGTATGCACCCGACGTGACGGTCGCTGACGTGCCGATGACGCCGACGCGCCCCGAACGAGTTGCCGCCACCGCACGACGGACCGCCGGATGCACGACCTCGATGACCGGCACGTCATAGCGCTCACGCGCATCGCGCAGGGTCGCTGCGCTCGCCGAGTTGCAGGCGATGACAAGCGCCTTGACGCCATCGTCGACAAGCCGATCCATGATCTCGAGCGGCCGGAGTCGAAGATGCCGATGGCTGCGTCGTTCATGACGACGCAAGCCTAGGGCGCGTCGCCATGCTGAGCATCGCTCGCATCCCTACTCTTGCCGCATGAAGCGACCTTTCGGAGTTCTCGTCATTGCCGTCCTCGTCCTGCTCTCGGCCCTGTTCGACCTGGCGACCGGAATCTGGATGATGCTCGCACCCCTGGGTGCGAACCCGTCGGTGACCGATCTCGCCGGCAATACGCAGGAGATTCCCGGCTTCTTCCTGTTCATCAACGGCCTGCTGTCGTTCGTGCTGGGCCTGATGTATCTCTGGCTGATGAAGATGACCCTCATCGGTTCCGGGACCGCCTACGTACTGGTCAACTTCCTGTCGATCCTGAACATCTTCTTCGGCCTGTTCCGGCTGCCGTTCGGCTGGGGCATCATCATCCTCAGCGCCCTCGTCCTGATTCTCGCGAACACGAAGGCAGCGAAGGCCTGGTTCACCCAGGCGGTGTGACCTGACGAGGGGGCCCTACGCCCACAGTTGGCCGTCCAGCGCCTCCTCGGCACTGTCGATCGTTCCGTCGTACGCGCCCGTCGACAGGTACTTCCAGCCACCGTCGCAGACCACGAAGGCGATGTCGGCTGCCTGACCGTCGCGCTCCGCCGTTCGGGCGGCACCGAGGGCAGCATGCAGGATCGCGCCGGTTGACGGGCCGGCGAAGATCCCCTCCACCTCCATCAACTGGCGCATGCGTCGGACGGCATCGAGGGGACCGACGGAGAATCGACCCGTCAGGACCGACTCGTCGTAAGTCCATAGACGAGTTCGCCGTAGCGCGGCTCAGCGGCAATCACCTCGATGCCTGGACGGGCCTCGCGCAGGAATCGCCCCGCTCCCATCAAGGTCCCCGTCGTCCCGAGACCGGCCACGAAGTGCGTGATCGTGGGCAGGTCGGCGAGAAGCTCCGGCCCCGTTGTCTCGTAATGCGCGCGCGCATTCGCCTCGTTTCCGTACTGGTACAGCATCACCCAGTCGGGGTTCGCGGCGGCGATCTCCTTGGCGACGCGCACTGCCTCGTTGCTGCCGCCAATGGCAGACGAGGGGATGACCGTTGCACCCCAGGCCTGCAGCAACTGTGTTCTCTCAGCCGACGTGTTCTCCGGCATGACGCACACGAGGTGGTATCCGCGCTGCCGTGCGACCATCGCCAGGGAGATGCCCGTGTTGCCGGAGGTCGGCTCGAGCAGGGTCGCTCCCGGATAGAGGAGGCCGTCCTTCTCCGCCTGCTCGATCATCGCCAACGCCGCACGGTCCTTGACGGAGCCCGTCGGATTGCGGTCCTCGAGCTTGGCCCACAGCCGAACATCTGGTGAGGGCGACAACCGTGGAAGCCCGACAATCGGCGTGCCCCCGACGGAGTCGAGCAGCGAGTCGAACCGCACGGTCAGCCCCCGGCGACGGCAGGCAGGATCGTGATCGAGTCAGCGTCGGCGATGGGTGTCTTGAGACCGTCGAGGAACCGCACGTCCTCGTCGTTGAGGTAGACGTTCACGAAGCGGCGCAGACCGCTCTCGTCCAGAAGTCGATCGGCGATACCCGGATAGTTCACGTCGAGATCCTGGATGACGGCCTCAAGCGAGGCGCCATCGGCGGCGACGACCTTCTCTCCTGCCGTATACGTGCGGAGGATCGTGGGGACGCGTACCTCAACAGACATGGCCGGAGCCTACGAACTCCCCGGGCATTGCGCGACTCCGATTCATGCACATGCAAGGGATTCGCAGTAAGGGTGCCTAGCCGGCGAGAAAGCGGACTTCCTCCTCGGTCACCGCACCGTCGACGATCCGGTAGGACCTCAGCTCGTAGGGCCCATCCTCGGTGCCGGTCTCGCGCGTCGAAATCAGCACGTAGTGCGCGGCCGGCTCGGAGGCGTACGACACATCGGTCCGCGACGGGTACGCCTCGGTCGCCGTGTGCGAGTGGTAGATGACGACGGGCACCTCGTCGCGATCGTCCATGTCGCGATAGAGGCGCAGCAGGTCGCCGGAGTCGAACTCGTAGAACGTCGGGGAGCGGGCAGAGTTGACCATCGGCACGAATCGTTCCGGGCGATCGCTGCCGTCGGGTCCGGCGATCACTCCACAGGCCTCGTCGGGATGGTCGGCGCGCGCATGCGTGACCATGGCATCGACCAGGGACCGGCGAATCACGAGCATGGGGGCAGCCTATGAGCCGCCGCGGGATCGGGCGAAAACACCCATCAATCGCGCCAAAGGTACTTCAACTTGCGCCTTCACCGGTTCGGGTGGAGCCTTCGGCTGCTGACGCCGCCGCAAGGTGACCGCCAAGCCGGGCGAGTGGGCTTCATTCGCGCGAGTGCAATCACTGGAGGTCATCAATGGAGTCCGTGCTCACGCTGGACTACACCCAGTTCCAGACCGTCTACAACGTCCTGTCATTCGCGCTCGCCGCGATGATCGCGACGGTGGTGTTCCTGCTCGCTGTCCAGGGTCGCGTTCTCCCCCGGTACCGGCAGGCACTCGTCGTGTCCGCCATCGTCTGCCTCATCGCGGCCTACCACTACTTCCGCATCTTCAACTCCTTCACCGGTGCCTTCGTGGCAGACGGGGAAGGCACCATGGCGACAGCAGCGAATGCGATGACATATGTGTTCGTGAACGGCGAGGGATTCAACGAGGGCTACCGCTATGTCGACTGGCTCCTGACGGTTCCGCTCCTGCTGTTCGAGACGGTCGCCGTTCTGGCCCTCGCTCCGAAGATCCGCAAGTCCCTGCTGCTCAAGCTCATCCCGGCCTCTGCCCTGATGATCATCCTCGGCTACCCGGGTGAGCTCGCAACGGACACGGCGTCCAAGGCGATCTGGGGAGGCCTGTCGACGATTCCCTTCCTGTACATCCTGTACGTGCTGTGGGTTGAGCTCGGCCGATCGATGAAGACCCAGCCCGAGCAGGTCCGCAAGGATCTCAACGGACTGCGCCTGCTCCTGCTGGCCACCTGGGGCTTCTACCCGATCTCTTACATGTTCCCCATGTTCGGCTTCGACGGTGCAGACGCCTTCGTCTCACGCCAGGTCGGCTACTCGATCGCGGACGTTCTGGCGAAGTGCCTGTTCGGCCTGCTGATCTACAAGATCGCCCGGGAGAAGAGCTTCGCGGACGAACCGGATTTCGCGGGCCAGGAGATCAAGGCCGCTCCCTCCAGCGTCAACGCCTGAGAGGGGCGGGGCAGTTCATCTGCCGCGCTCATCCGCCGACAGGGGCGTCCCGAATCCCGGGGCGCCCCTGTCACGTTGTCTGCCTGTCTACGAGAGGAGCCGCTGCACAATCGACTCCTGCAGGAACGTGAGCCAGTCGTATACCTGGAAGAGGCCGGCACGCGGATCGCTCTCCGGCAGGTCGGCGAGCTCATCGTGGTTGTCCTCACTGAGCTCCAGGCGGGTGGCAAGCGTGAGCCGGGTGTCGTTCAGGAAGCCCAGCCAGGGAGCGATGGCTGCACCCGTCACCATGACAACGCTCGGGCTCCCCGACAGCTGCTCGGCCACCGCTAGCGCATTGCGCACCTTCGCCTCGCGGAGATCACGCTCCGTGAATCGCCGGAACTGCGCTGATGCATCCGGGTCGTCGGCGTACGCATCGGGCAGGAGGCGCTGCAACGCCGGGTCGTCGGACATCTGCGCTGACGGGTCGATACCCACGAGCGCGACCAGCGGATCATCCGACTCCAGCGGCTGCGGAGCGATGAAATCCGCCATCTGCGCCGCCAGGCTCAGGAGCAGCGCGACCTCGACCTCCTCGAGGGAGATCTCCACCCCGACGGCATCACCCGGCAGGTCGTGCACCTCTGCCATCAGGAGTCCTCCTGCATGGTGGCCCATAGCCCGTAGCCATGCATCGCCGTCACGTCGCGCTCCATGTCGTCGCGTGTGCCGTTGGACACGACGGCCCGGCCCTTCTCATGCACATCGAGCATGAGCAACTCGGCCTTCGCCCGGTCGTAGTGGAAGTACTCCATGAAGACGTACGTGACGTACGACATCAGGTTCACCGGGTCGTTCCAGACCAGCGTGATCCATGGCCGGTCGGTCTCCTCCACCACCTGGGGACGCTCGACTTCGGCGGGGGCAACGGACATGTCACCATCCTTCCACCCCGGTGGGTCCTAGTCTGGCCACGTGTCCGAGATCGTCATCCCGCCGCGCGACGCGAGCCTGCCCGAGCCGGCCCTGCTCGCGCGCATCCGCGACGGAGTCATCGGCGACGACCAGGTCATGCAGGGACCCTTCGGCGAGCGGCGGGTGACCTACGCCGATTACACGGCCAGCGGACGGGCCCTGTCCTTCATCGAGGACTTCATCCGCGACGAGGTGCTCCCCCGCTATGCCAACACGCACACGGAGTCCAGCGGCACCGGCCTGCAGACGACCCGGCTGCGCGAGGACGCCCGTCGCATCATCCGGGACGCTGTCAATGGCGACGACGACACGTGCGTGATCTTCTGCGGATCCGGCTCGACCGGCGCCATCAACAAGCTGATCGGCATCCTCAACCTGCGGATCCCGGCGGATCTCAACCGACGCTATGGACTCGACTCCGCTATCCCGGCCAGCGAACGGCCGGTGGTGTTCATCGGTCCCTTCGAGCACCACAGCAATGAGCTTCCGTGGCGCGAGTCGATCGCCGACGTCGTGACGATCCACGAGGACGCGGACGGCCACATCGATCTCGCTGATCTCGAGGCTCGACTGCACGAGTATCGCGATCGCCCGCTGCGCATCGCCTCCTTCAGCGCCGCAAGCAACGTCACCGGGATCGTCACGGATACGCATCGCGTCTCGCAGGTGCTGCACGAGCATGGCGCGCTCGCCTTCTGGGACTACGCGGCGGCGGCCCCCTACGTCGACATCGACTTGCTGCCGCGATGCGACGAGCACCCACTCGCGTACTACGACGCCATCTTCCTGTCCCCACACAAGTTCATCGGCGGCCCCGGGACGCCCGGCGTGCTCATCGTGCGCCGGGAACTGCTGGCCAACTCCGTCCCCGACATCGTCGGGGGTGGCACCGTGACATACGTCAATCCTGAGGAGCACCGCTACGTCACCGACGCGGTGCACCGC